>NZ_LZSZ01000005.1:0-2339 GCF_001665645.1 Mycobacterium sp. 852002-30065_SCH5024008
GGGCCTGGACTGGTCGGCATCGCGGAAAAGCTCCGAAAACGCGCGGTTCTCTTCCAGGAATGCACCGGCATAGTCCACGCGGGTCAGGCTACTCGCCGGCGTCCTCACCTCCGAGCGGCCCGCTAAGGCCGCGGGGCGCCCAACCGGAACAACCGCCAGCCCGCCTGCTTCCAGCGGGCGGCATCGAGGCAGTTGCGGCCGTCGACGACGACCCGGGCCCGCACCCGGTCGGCCAGGTCGCCGGGGTCGAGGTCGATGAATTGGCGCCACTCGGTGAGGACGAGCACCGCGTCGGCGCGATCACACGCCTCCTCAACCGAGACCGCGTAATTCAGCGTCGGGAACAGCCGCTGCGCGTTGTCCAGCGCCTTGGGGTCGTACACGTTGACCGCGGCGCCGTTGAGCTGCAGCTGGCCCGCGACGTTGAGCGCGGGCGAGTCGCGCACGTCGTCGGATTCGGGCTTGAACGCCGCGCCGAGCACGGCGATGTTCGCGCCAAGCAGCGATCCGCCGCACGCCGCGCTGGCGAGCTCCACCATCCGGGTGCGCCGGCGCATGTTGATGCTGTCGACCTCGCGCAGGAAGGTCAGCGCCTGATCGGCTCCCAGTTCGCCGGCGCGGGCCATGAAGGCGCGGATGTCTTTGGGCAGGCAGCCGCCGCCGAAACCCAAACCGGCGTTGAGGAATTGGCGGCCGATTCGCGGGTCGTAGCCGAGCGCGTCGGCCAGCACGCTGACGTCGGCGCCCGCGGCCTCGCAGACCTCGGAGATGGCGTTGATGAACGAAATCTTGGTCGCCAGAAAGGCGTTGGCGGAAACCTTGACCAGCTCCGCGGTTTGCAGGTCCGTCACCAGGAAGGGCACGCCCTCGGCGAGCAGCGGGCCGTAGAGTTCGCGGACCGCCGTCTCGGGCCGTGTCGAATCCTGTTGGACCCCAAGGACGATGCGGTCCGGATGCAGGGTGTCGTGCACCGCGTAGCCCTCGCGCAGGAACTCGGGGTTCCAGGCGATCTCGACGTCGACCCCGCGTGGCGTCAGCGCGGACGCCCGGGTGTTCAGCTCGGCCGCGGTTCCCACCGGAACGGTCGATTTCCCCACGAGCACCGACGATCTCGTCAGCCGCGGCACCAGCGCGTCGATGACGGCGTAGACGTGGCTCAGGTCGGCCCCGTACTCGCCCTTCTTCTGTGGCGTGCCCACCCCGAGGAAATGCACGTCGGCGAACTCGGCCGCCATGTCGTAGTCGGTGGTGAACCGCAGTCGCCCCGTTGCCAGGTTCTTCGTCAGCAGCTTGCGCAGGCCGGGCTCGTAGAAGGGAATGTCACCGCCGGCGAGCTTGGCGACCTTGCCCGGGTCGATGTCGACCCCGACGACCTCGTGTCCCAGTTCCGCCATTCCGACCGCGTGGGTGGCACCCAGGTAACCGGTGCCGAAGACGGTGCATCGCATATAACCGGTGTAGGTCGTCGCGATGAGCTAACTGCATCGCCCCGCTAAGCGGGAGGCAAACGACAGATGACAGGTGGCCCCGTGCGACTAGTGGCGGCCGAACCCGCCGTGACCACCGCCGAAACCGCCGTGGC
Source organism: Mycobacterium sp. 852002-30065_SCH5024008 (assembly GCF_001665645.1). NCBI lineage: Bacteria > Bacillati > Actinomycetota > Actinomycetes > Mycobacteriales > Mycobacteriaceae > Mycobacterium > Mycobacterium sp. 852002-30065_SCH5024008. The sequence goes on from NZ_LZSZ01000005.1 coordinate 1,583, forward strand.
CGCCGCCGAAGCCCGGAATGCCCGGGAACCCGCCGTCACCGCCGCCGCGCCCTTCGCCACCGTCGCCATGACCACCGCCGAAGCCGCCGCCGGGCGGCCCGCCGATGACCGGTCCACCGATGCCCGGTATCGGCAGCGGGATCGGCACCGGAATCGGCGCCACCGCGGGTGGCGGTGCGGGAGCCGGCGCGACCGGAATCGGGGCAGGCGCCGGGGCCTCGGGAACCGGGACGGGAGCGGGCGCCGCCGGAGCCGGGGCCGGGGCGGGCACCTGGGCCTCGGGAGCGGGTGCCGGGGCCGCCGGGCCGGGGCGGGCGCCGCGGGCGCCGGGGCCTCGGCCGGCGCGGGGGCCGCAGGAGCCGGGGCCGGCCGGGTGGGCGCGACGACGACGTTCTGGTTTGGGCTGGGCCGCACGTTGGCCGTGGGCCTGATGGCGATCGCCAGCGAGACGACCAGCGCCACCACACCGATGACGAAGACGCCCGCCACGATGCTTCCCACCAGCCGGAAGGAGCGGCGCTCGGGATAGCCCGCGTCGACGAGCGCGGTGGCGCCGGTGTGGGCGCCGGTGTAGAGGTCGTCGACGTCGTCGGGAACAGCGCTGTAGGCGAGCGCGTCCCTGCCCAAGGTTCCCGGGGTGTCGAAGTAGCCCGGCGCGATCGCGAACGGGTTGATGGCGCCGGTGCCCGGGTCTTGGGCGTAGGCCAGCGCCGCGGTGGAGGAGGAGAACAGCGGGGCGTGCGCCGAGGCCAGCGCC
>NZ_LZSZ01000006.1:0-517 GCF_001665645.1 Mycobacterium sp. 852002-30065_SCH5024008
TACTCACCACTGCGGGTCTGCGCTCGCGGCTCGACGGTCATCACGTGCCGGTCATTGATATTGATGACCCCGCCATCCACACCCAACCCAGCACCCCACTGCCAGGCCCGGCCGCCGACGATATCGCATATCTGATCTACACCTCGGGCACCACCGGGGTGCCCAAAGGCGTTGCCGTGACCCACCACAACGTGACTCGATTGTTCGACGCGTTTGATACCCGGTTGGACCTGACCGCAGAGCAGGTGTGGACGCAGTGCCATTCCTATGCATTCGACTACTCAGTGTGGGAGATCTTCGGTGCCCTGCTCGGTGGGGGCCGGTTGGTGGTGGTGCCCGAGTCGGTGACCGCCTCTCCGGAAGAGTTGCATGCGTTGCTGATTGCGGAACGGGTCAGTGTGTTCAGCCAAACACCCTCGGCGGTGGCGATGCTCTCGCCGCAGGGGTTGGAATCGGTGGCGTTGGTGGTGGCCGGGGAGGCGTGTCCGGCTGAGGTGGTGGAGCGGTGGGCTTCCAG
>NZ_LZSZ01000007.1:0-547 GCF_001665645.1 Mycobacterium sp. 852002-30065_SCH5024008
GCTGCCACAGCGTGTAATCGGCATACTGCACCGCCAACGGCACCCAACCCGGGGCCTGACCGGCGCAGCGGGCGGCATAGGCGATGCCCAGATCCTGTATCAGCGGGGTGATCGACCCGCCATCCGCGGCGATATGATGCGCCACGGCCACCAACACATACTCATCTGCGCCGAGCCGGAAAAGCTGGGCCCGCAACGGGATCTCGACCCCCAGATCAAACCGATACCCCGCCACCGCGGCGATGGCCTCCTCGAGCCGCTCGGGCAGCCAGCCGCTGGCATCGATCACCTGCCAACCGAAATCGGCCTGCCCGGCGGGCACTACAACCTGGTGGGGGATTCCGTCGACCGCGGGGAAGACGGTGCGCAGGCTTTCATGGCGGCCCACCACATCACCCAGGGCCACCCCCAACGCATCGGTATCCAAGGGGCCCTGCAGGCGCAGCGCGACGGGCATGTTGTAAACCGGCGACGGGCCCAACAACTGATCGATAAACCACAACCGCGACTGGGCAAACGACAACGGCACCCGCCCCGGACGTTGTTG
>NZ_LZSZ01000008.1:0-7532 GCF_001665645.1 Mycobacterium sp. 852002-30065_SCH5024008
GCCTGTTCGACTTTTGCGGCTTGTCGTTAGCGGCCACTGAAACTCCTTGCTGGAGGCCCTTGACTCTGTAGTGATCACTACATTACCGTAGCGATCACTACAGAACAAGCCCGACACGAAGGCGAGAGGGCAATGAACGAGCACCTGACCTATGACGTGGCGGTGATCGGCTATGGGCCCACCGGCGCCACCGCCGCGAATCTCCTTGGCCGCATGGGGCTTAACGTCGTCGTCATCGAGCGCGACCCCGATGTGTACGGTCGCGCGCGGGCCATTTCGACCGACGAGGAGGTGATGCGGATCTGGCAGTCCGTCGGTTTGGCGGACCGGTTGCAACGGGACATGCTGCCCGACCGGCCGTTGGCGTGGGTCGACGCCGACGGGGTGCCGTTCGTCGAAACCACCATGACGTCCCGGGGCTGCGGGCATCCGCCGCAGCAGTTCCTGTACCAGCCCGCGGTTGACCACGTGCTGCGGGAGGGCGTCGCCCGGTATCCCAACGTCGAGGTGTTGCTCGAACACGAATGCCTGCGCGTGATCAACGGCGACTCGACCGTCGAACTGATGCTCGCCGACCTGCGCACCGACGCCTTCAAACGCGTGAAGGCCTCGTACGTGATCGCCGCCGACGGCGGAGCGTCGCCGACCCGTGCCCAACTCGGAGTCGGATACGAAGGACGCACATACGCCGAACGCTGGGTTGTCATCGACACCAAGGTGATCCGCGAGTGGGACGGTCACGACCGGTTGCGCTTTCACTGCAATCCCGCCCGCCCGACGGTGGACTGCCCGACCCCGCTGGGGCATCACCGCTGGGAGTACCCGGCCCGAGCCGGAGAGGACGAGAAGCGACTCGTCACCCACGAGGCCGTGTGGGAGGTCCTGCGCGAGCAGGGCATCACCGAGGAGCAGGTGAAGATCCTGCGTGCCGTCATCTACAGCCACCACGTGCGCGTCGCGGATCGCTGGCGCGTCGGGCGGGTCTTCCTGGCCGGTGACGCGGCGCATGCCATGCCGCCCTGGATCGGCCAGGGGATGTCGGCCGGGGTGCGCGACGTGGCCAACCTGTGCTGGAAGCTAGCGGCGGTGGCGCGTGGGCAGGCGCCCGATGCACTGCTCGACAGCTACCAGGTCGAGCGCAAACCCCACGTCACCGAGGTCACCCGCCGGGCGGTGCGCAACGGACGCCTCATCACCGAGCGCCGAAAGGCGTTGGCATTCTTGAGAAACCATTTGCTGCGCGCGCTGACGCGGCTGCCCGGCGTGCTCAAGGCGGGGCAGGGCCTGATTTGGATTCCGCCCGCGCACTACCCCGACGGGTGTTTCACCACCGAGGCGCATGCCGCGGTCGGTTGGCAGCTGCCGCAACCCTGGGTCACCGACGCCACCGGTAAGAGGTTGCGGGCGGACGATGTCCTCGGCGGGGGCTGGGCCGTCCTGCACCTCGGTGCGGCGCCACCGGGCGCCGATCGGTGGGCGCGGCTGGGCGCTCGCGCCCTGGCCATCCAGGCCGGCGCGCCGCAGGCCGGTGCGATTCGCGACGACCACGGCACGCTGACCCGGTGGCTTCGGAGCAAGAAGGCGGCGGCGGTGGTGCTGCGCCCCGACGGGTTCGTGTTCGCCGCCGCCGGCGAGGGCCGTCCGCTGCCGGCGCCGCCGAAGGACTTCACCGACCTGACGTCATCCCTCCCCGCCACCCCGATCGGAGTCACCGCATGATCGCCACACAGCTGAACGAGCGGACCGTCAGCGTCGCCGGTAAACCGATCTTCGTCTCCGAGACAGGGAACGGACCGGCCGTTGTCATGCTGCACGGCGGCGGCCCCGGCGCGTCGGGAGTGTCGAACTATTCGCGCAATATCGACGCTCTCGCAACGCATTTCCGACTCATCGTTCCCGACATGCCCGGCTACGGCAGGTCGGTCAAGGGCGTCGACCAAGACGATCCGTTCGGTTACCTGGCCGACATGATGCGCGGCCTCCTCGACGAGCTCGGCGTCGATACCGCCCATCTCGTCGGCAACTCGTACGGCGGCGCGGCGGCCCTGCGGCTGGCCCTGGACACCCCGCACCGCGTCGGCAAGCTGGTGCTGATGGGTCCGGGCGGGATTGGCACGACGAGGGGCCTGCCCACGCCCGGATTGCGGAGCCTACTGTCCTGCTACGGCGGCGACGGCCCGAGCCGCGACAAGCTCGCGACGTTCATCCGCACCTGTCTGGTCTACGACGGTGCCTCGGTGCCCGAGGACTTGATCGACCTGCGCTACCGCGCGTCGATCGACCCGGAGGTGGTCGCGGATCCGCCGCTGCGCCGCCCCTCCGGCCCAACGGCGCTGCGCACGCTGTGGCGAATGGACCTCACCCGAGACAGCCGGCTGCGGACCCTGATGACACCGACGCTCGTCCTGTGGGGCCGCGACGACAAGGTGAACCGGTCATCGGGCGGCCCCCTGCTGCTCAACGCGCTGCCGAACGCGGATCTGGTGGTGACCTCGCACACCGGGCACTGGATGCAATGGGAACGCGCCGAACTGTTCAACCGTCTGGTCATCGACTTCTTGGAGAACGAGCGATGAGCCCGTCGGTTTTCGGCCGGGTCCACCTCGGTTACGTGGTGATCGAGACGCAAAAGTTCGGCGACTGGCGACGATTCGGCCGCGATGCCATCGGCATGCACTGCGACGACGGGACGACCGACGCCATGCGGTTCCGCCTCGACGACAACGAGTGCCGGTTTTTGCTGCAACGCGGCCCCGCCGAAGACGTCACCGCTATCGGCTGGCAGCTCGACGACCACGACGCCTTCGACACCGTGCTCGCGCGCGTGACGCAGCATGGTGTGCCCGTGGCCGAGGGCACCGACGAGGAGGCGGCGCTGCGCGGCGTGGAGCGGCTCGTCCGGTTTCCCGGGCCGAACGGCCTGACCCAGGAGGTCTTCACCCGCGCACGTCCCGGCATCGCGCCGTTGCGCATGGTGGCTTCTAGCGGGTTCATCACGGGCGCAGCGGGTTTGGGGCACGTGGCCGTCGCCACCACGAAGCCTCATCAGCTGCGTGGCTACTACGACACGGTGTTGGATGCGCGGTTGTCCGACTACATCGACGAGACGATCAGCGGCCTCAGATTCAAGATCCGCTTCTTGCGATTCAACGAGCGGCACCACACCGTGGCGATCGCTTCGGTCAACCGGCTGAGGCTGAACCCGATCCGCACCCGGGTCCAGCACGTCAATGTCCAGGTCGCCGAACTCGACGACATGACCGCCGCCTACCAGCGCGTCAAGCAACTGGGTTTCCGGATGGCGCTCGGGGTGGGCCAGCACACCAACGACAAGGAGCTGTCCTTCTACGCCGTCACGCCGTCGGGGTTCGAATGCGAAGTCGGCTGGAATCCGATTGTCGTGGACGAGGCCACCTGGGAGCCCACCACCCACCAGGGCATCAGCATCTGGGGCCACACTCCAGAGGGGCAGACGATCATCGACAAGCTCACCCAGTTCAAGACCGGTGCCGCGTCGCTGCTACACAACGAGGACGCAGTTCCGGCTCTGGCCGGGGCGGGCATCCCGGACCACTGATCGACAGGGGAGGCTCAACACCCGCTGACGCGGTCAGCGCAGCGCCTGCTGCCAGGACAGAATGCGTTCGGCCAGTTCGGGTCCGGCGTCTTCTTGGATGAAGTGACTGGCGCGGATGCGGGCGTGCGGCTGACCCGCGGCGCCGGGGATGTGCTTGATCAGCGGACGGTCCGCCTGGCCGAGGATGGGGTCCCGGGCCCCGAAGATGGCGAGGAAGGGCTTGTCCCATTGGCCCAGCGCTTTCCAGGCGGCCCTATTGGCGGGGATCGCCGGATCGTCCGGGGAGGTGGGCACCAATTGCGGGAAGGCGCGGGCCCCGGCCTGATACGTCTTGTCGGGAAACGGCGCGTCGTACCCGGCCCGCACCCGGGAGGGAACGCGGCGGACGGTCCCCACGGAGACGATGCGGCCGGCGGGCAGCACGGGGGAGTAGCGCGCGAACGCCCGCCAGACGTGGAAGGCGGGTGGAGTGGGTCGGTCCGCGGTGGGCAGGAAGCCATTGGCCACCACGAGTCGAGCGATGCGGTCGCCCTGCTCGGCGGCGATGCGCAGCCCGATCAGCGATCCCCAGTCCTGCACGAACAGTGTCACGTCCTTGAGATTCAGGCGCTCGAACCAGGCGGTCACCCATTCGACGTGCCGCTGGTAGGTGTAATCCTCCATCCGGCTGGGCTTGTCCGAGCGGCCAAAACCGATCAGGTCGGGCGCGAGCACGCGGTTTCCGGCGTCGGCCAGCGGCTGGATCATCGTCCGGTAGAGGTAGCTCCAGGTGGGTTCCCCATGCAGCAGCACGATCGGCGGTCCATCGGCCGGGCCCTCATCGAGGAAGTGCATGCGCAGCGGCTGGGTGTCGCTCGCCGCCACGTCGAGGTAGTTCGCTACGAACGGATAGCCCTCCAGGTTTTCGAATCGGGAATCCGGGGTTCGTAGCACATGCATATTCAGCTCCTCCGGTGGGCGAGCGCCTTGAGTTAGCCTCCCGCGACAACGCGAGTTCGTCTAGTGGGAGATTTCATTGGGCTAAGCGTTGGGCGGACAGTAAACTGGCTTGTTCATGGCGATTCGGCGCGCGGTCCTGATCATTGCCGACATCAGCGGCTATACCCACTACATGCAGTGGAACCGCACCCACCTGGCCCATGCGCAGTTGACGGTGGCGGGTCTGCTGGAGGCGGTGATCGATGCCGGCAGAGGCCTGAAGCTGGCGAAGCTGGAGGGTGACGCCGCCTTCTTCTGGGCGCCCGACGGCGACGCCAAAGTGCTGGTGTGTGACCGGCTGTCCCGGATGCGGGAAGCGTTCATCGCGCGGCGTGAGCGCTTCCAAAAGGATCTCGCCTGCGAGTGTGCGAGTTGTGCGCAGTTGGACAAGCTCTCGTTGAAGTTCGTCGTCCACCAGGGTGAGGTGGCCGAGCAGCGGGTGAAGCGCCACACAGAGCTCGCGGGCTTCGACGTCATCCTGGTGCATCGCATGCTGAAAAACCTGGTGCCCGTGATCGAATACGTGCTGATGACCGATCCCGTCGCGGCGTGCCTCGACGAACCGGTGCGCTCGCAGTGCAAAACGCTGACCCACGTCTTCGACGACATCGGGGAGACCTCGACGCACTACCTCGACCTCGCGACGTCGCAGGTTTCCCTGGCCCCGGCCGAGTCCAGCTTCCTGCGCCGGCTCGGGGCCACGGCCAAGCTGGAGTTGAACTCGCTGCCGTTCGTGCTCGGCTTCAAGCGGCCCGCCGAGGGCTTCCGCAACTTGGGCCGCGGCGCCGAGGAGATTCCGGCCTAGGGCGTGTCGGCCGCGTGGGCGAGGGCGCGGCCCATTCGGGACACGGCCTCGGTGAGGATGGCCCGCGAGGTCGCGAAGTTCAGCCGGACGTGCCCCGCGCCGCCGGTGCCGAAGACGTGGCCGGAACTCAGCGCCACCCGGGCGTGGTCGAGGAACCACCGGGCGGGCCCGGACAGGTCGGCCACCACCGCAAGCCCATCGGCGGCGTCTTCGGTGAAGCCGAGCTCCCGGCAATCGAGCCATGCGAGGTAAGTCCCTTGCGGCCATTGGTATTTCACCTTCGGCAGCTGCTCGGCGACCAGATCGCCGAGCAGCGTCCGGTTCCGATCCAGGCCGCGCAGCAGGTCGTCGAGCCAGTCGCCACCGGTTCGGAAAGCTTCGGCGTGGGCGATGACGCCGAAGTGGCTTGGCCCGTGGCTGACCTCTTCCGGCATCCGGTGCAGGTCCGCGACCGCCTCCGGTCCGGCGATGGCCAGTGCCGCCTTGAGTCCGGACAGGCTCCAGGCCTTGGACGCGGACGTCAGGGCGAAGGCGTTCTCCGCGCCGGGCACGGTCAGGTACGGGGTGAACCGCGAGCCCGACAAGACCACGGGCGCGTGAATTTCGTCCGACACCACCCGGACGCCGAACCGGCGGGCGAGTTCGGCGATGGCCCCGAGTTCGTCGGCCGTATGCACCGTTCCGGTGGGATTGTGCGGGTTGCACAACAGGTACGCGACGTTTCCACCCCGGGCTCGGGCGCGCGCAAAGGCGTCCGCCAATGCGTCCAGATCGACTCGGCCTTCGGCGTCGAGCGGCGCTTCGACGACGTGGCGGCCGTCGTGCGTGACGAAGGCGTAGAACGGGGCGTACACCGGCGGGTTGACGATGACGGCGTCGCCGCGGTCGGTGACCAGACGTAACAGCTCCACGGCGCCGAGCATGACGTCCGGGACGATCGCGGTGCGACCGATGTCCAGGTCGTGCCACTGCCAGCGCTCAGACGCGAATTGACTGACCGCTTCGGCCAGCGCGGTGCCCCACGGATATCCGGTGTCGCCGTTGTCGATGGCCGCCCGCAGCGCGTCGGCCACGGTGGGTGCCAGCATGACGTCCATCTCGGCGACCCACAGCGGCAGGACATCGGCCGGATGCGCGCGCCATTTCATGCTCGTGCGGAGCTGCAGTTGCTGCAGCGTGAGCTCCTCGAGCGGGTTAAACGTCACGCCCGCAGAGTAACCGGCGCAACCTAGCCGCCGACAAACGCGTGTTGCGGGATCGTCAACGGCAGGTCCACCGAACTGATCAATCCCGGTTCTGCCGCAACGACATACGGCACGGCGTTGACGACGCGCATCGCGGTGGCGACCATCGCGCCGGCCCCGGAAGTCATTCCGCCGACTCCGGCCTTGCGTGGGTCCTTGAGCGTCGCGGCCAGCGTGCAATCGATGTCGGGGTCGCCGCTGATCATGACGCGGTAGGACAGGTCGCCGATCCCCGTCGGCCAGTCCGGGGCGACGTCGTGCGCGAGCCGGGTGACGTGCTCGATGACGATGGCCTCCCGGCCGTCGACGACGCCGATCGCCCGCATCCGCAGCGCACCGCACGTTCCGGCCTCGACGGTGCCCATGGCGACCTCCAGCGTCCGGTTGGTGACGGCGCGGTCGAAATATTCGCGGACTTCCTGGACTTCGACGCCGAGCGCGTCGGCGACCAATCGGATCTGCCCCTGCCATTCCCCGGCGATCGCGCCGGGGAAACCGATCCAGGGTTGATAGTCGAGTGGGCGGCCGAAACCGAGCGCGTCGCTCATGATGTCGGGCACGCCGTAGTCGTCGTACAGGCCGATCTCGAACGCGTGAATCTTGTCGATGGACGACGACTGGGTGGACAGCACCAGCGGCAGGTAGTCGGCGGCGAAGCCGGGCTCGATTCCCGACGCGTACAGCGACACCTGGCCCCGCTTGGCCGCGGCGACCAGTTGGTCGCGCCACTCGGCGGGTTCGTAGGCGTGCGGGTTGACCAAGCGGGTGGTACTGGTCGTGACGACGTTGATGCCGGACTCGAGCAGCCTGACGTAATCCGGGATGGCCAGCGCGTCGCGTTCCGGACCGCTGGCGGCGTAGATGACGCAATCGGGCGACAGGGAGATCCTGTCTCTTATACACATCTGACGCTGCCGACGATCGCATA
>NZ_LZSZ01000009.1:0-630 GCF_001665645.1 Mycobacterium sp. 852002-30065_SCH5024008
CAACGACCCCGACCCTGGACCGGCGTAAATCCGCGCCGAATTAACCTCCGGCGGAAGCGCCCCAAAATCAAACACCATTGACTCCTTTAACCCGTCGCGGCCGCGTTGGCCGCCTCAGTCACCGCGTACGATCCCGAGCTCATGCCCAGGGTGTTGACGAACATCTCGTGAATCGCCGTGGCTTGGGCGCTCACGGCCTGGTACGTCTGCGCGTGCGCAGAGAACTGCGCCGCGGTCAGTGCTGACACCTCGTCAGCAGCGGCCGGCACCACCCCCGTCGTTGGGGCCACCGCCGCCGCGTTCTGCGCGTTCAGCGTCGAACCGATGCTCTGCAGATTGCCCGCCGCCGCGGCCAAGGCCTCGGGCTGCGTCGTGACGAACGACATTTGGATTCCCTCCCTATTCTCTAGGCTCGCTGGCCTTCGAGGAACGGTTTGCCGGTGGGCTTACCGCAGGCATGGCTTACTGGTGAGATTAATGGGGTCACGCGGTGCCTCGCCTCCCTAGTGCCGACTGTTCATTCGCGTACAACTTCCGTTCACCTGGCCTTTCCCTATCCGGCTGATGGTGGGCGGGTGAGGACGCTGTAGCGGAAGCCGTATTTGTGGGAGTAGCCCGCGGCGGCGCCGG
>NZ_LZSZ01000010.1:0-514 GCF_001665645.1 Mycobacterium sp. 852002-30065_SCH5024008
GTGGGCGCCTCGAACACGGCGCGCACCGACAGGTACTCGTCCAGGTCGGTGTTGACCGCGGCGATCAGGCGCATCGCCAAGATGCTGTCGCCGCCAAGGTCGAAGAACGACTGGTCGATCCCGACCCGCTCGACGCCGAGCACCTGGGCGTAGATGCCGGCCAGGATTTCTTCGGTGGGATTGGTGGGGGCTCGGTACCCCGAGGCGGTGTATTCGGGTGACGGTAGGGCGCGAATGTCGAGTTTGCCGTTGACGGTGACGGGCAGGGTGGGCAGGGGCACGATGGCGGCCGGGATCATGTAGTCGGGCAGCCGCTGGGCGAGTTGGGTGCGCAGCGCGGCGGGGTCGGCGGTGCCGGTGATGTAGCCGATGAGGCGTTTGTCGCCGGGGCGGTCCTCGCGCACGATGACGACCGCCTCCTGGACACCGTCGAGTGCGGCCAGGGCCGAACGGATTTCACCGACCTCGATGCGATAGCCGCGGATCTTGACCTGCTCATCGGCGCGCCCGACAT
>NZ_LZSZ01000011.1:0-51371 GCF_001665645.1 Mycobacterium sp. 852002-30065_SCH5024008
ACACCCCCAACCCCCCCCCCCACCACACCAAACCCCCCACCCCCCCAACCACCACCCCCCCCACCACCACCAACCCCCCCACCCCCACAACCACCACCACCCCCCCCACCCACCCCCACCCCAACCCCCACCCCACCCCCCCCCCCCCCCCCCCCCCCCCCCCCCCCTTTTTTTTTTTTCAAGCAGAACACTGCATAGGATATGTAGCTCCGTCTCGTGGGCTCGGATATGTGTATAAGAGACAGGTGCTACCGGCGGCGGGGCGGGGGTCTTCAGGGTCTCCGGTTCGGGGAGCTCGACCTCCGAGATGGTGCGCCGCGGCGCGTCGCGAGGAACGGTGGCGTCGTCGCCCACCGCGGGCAGGCCCGTGGTGTCTAGCCGATCGGCCGTTGCGGTCTGGCTGAAGGCGATGCCGGACGACGCGGTGTAGCCACCCGAGCGGTCGATCGCGCCGGGCTCTGGCTTGGCCGTGAAGGTGATCCGTCGGCGGCGGTACCGCAGCAGCCCCAGGACCAGCGCCGCGATGACAACCAGGACAGCGACGACCGCGATGGCGATCCAAAGACCTTGGGACACGCTGACATTGTTTCAGGGGCACGACGCCGCGCGGTCGGCGCGGGGTCTGCGCCGCTACGAAGACTGCGAGACCAGCTGCTCCACCTGCTGCCCGCGCATCCGCTGTGAGATCACCGCGGTGATGCCGTCGCCCTGCATGGTCACGCCGTACAGCGCGTCGGCGACCTCCATCGTCGGCTTCTGGTGGGTGATGATGATCAGCTGCGACCGGGCCCTCAGCAGCTCGAACAAGCTGATCAGCCGGCGCAGGTTGGTGTCGTCGAGCGCGGCCTCCACCTCGTCCATGATGTAGAACGGCGACGGGCGGGCGCGGAAGATGGCCACCAGCATCGCCACCGCGGTCAGCGCCTTCTCGCCACCGGACAGCAACGAGAGCCGGGTGATCTTCTTGCCGGGCGGACGCGCCTCCACCTCGATGCCGGTCGTGAGCATGTCGTCCGGATCGGTGAGCCGCAGCCGGCCCTCGCCGCCGGGGAACAGCACGGTGAAGACTTCCCGGAATTCGCGTTCCACGTCGACGAAGGCGTCGCTGAACACCTGCAGGATGCGGGCATCGACGTCGGCGACGACGTCGAGCAGGTCTTTGCGGGCCGCCTTGACGTCCTCGAGCTGCGTGGACAGGAAGTTGTAGCGCTCCTCCAGGGCGGCGAACTCCTCCAGCGCCAGCGGGTTGACCCGGCCCAGCTCCGCGAGTTCCCGCTCGGCGCGTTTGGCCCGCCGCTCCTGGGTGGCCCGGTCATACGGCATCGGAGCGGGCGCGACCACTTGCTCACCGCGTTCCCGCGCTTGCTCGAATTCGGCCATCTCGAGCTCGGTGGGCGGCAGGGCCACGTCCGGCCCATACTCGGCGATCAGGTCGGGCGGCGCCATGCCGAACTGCTCGAGCACCATCTGTTCCAGCTGCTCGATGCGCATCGCCGCCTGCGCGTTGGCCACCTCGTCGCGGTGCAGCGAGTCGGTCAGGGTGGCCACCCGGGCGCTCAACGCGTTCACCTCTTCGCGCACCGCCGCCATCGCCGTCGCGCGCTCCTGGCGTTCGGCCGCCAGCGCTTCGCGGATCTTCGACGCCGCCGCGACCACCCAGTCCAGCCGCTGCGCCAGCAACCGGCCGGCGTCGGCCACCGCGGCGGCGACGGCGGCCGCGCGCAGCCGCGCCTCACGCGCCTGTTGAGCCCGCAGCCGTGCCTCGCGTTCGGCGGCCGCGGCACGGCGCAGCGAATCCGCGCGCCCGCGCACCGCATTGGCCCGCTCCTCGGCGGTTCGCACCGCCAGCCGGGCCTCCACCTCGGCGCTGCGGGCGGCCTCCGCGGCGGCGGCGATCCGCTGACGGACCTCCGCATGGTCGGGCCTGTCCGCGTCCACGTGCTGCGTCTCTTGAGCGTTGCGCAGCCGGTTTTCCAGTTCGGTGACTTCCTCGAGCGTCTGCGCGCGACCGGATTCGAGCTCCTCGCGCTGCCGCAGCAGCCTGCTCCACTCGTCTTCGGTCGAGCGGGCCTCCTGCCCGAGCCGGCCCAGTTGCTCGTACATCGCCGAGATCGCGGTGTCGGATTCGTTGAGCGCGGCCAATGCCTGTTCGGCGGAGTCCTGGCGGGCGGCCTGCTCGGTCAGCGCGCCCGAGAGCGCCGCGGTCAGCTGGGCGACCTGCGACTCCGCGGCGGCCAGCTGACTGCCGGCTTTGTCGATTTCCGAAGCCACCTCGAGCGTGGACAACTTGCGGTCCGAGCCCCCACTCACCCAGCCCGCGCCCACCAGATCGCCGTCGAGCGTGACCGCGCGCAACTGCGGTCGCGCCGCCACCAGCTCCAGCGCCTGATCCAGGTCGTCGACCACCGCGACCCCCGAGAGCATCGCCGTGATGGCACCGCGCAGCCGCGCGGGCGTCTCGATCAGGTCCAGCGCCCACAGGGCGGTGCCCGGCAGGGCGTCACGCGCCGCGGGGTGGTCGGCGGGCCAGTCGCCGAGCACCAGCGCCGCGCGGCCGCCGTCGGCCTGTTTGAGGGCGGCGACGGCGGACCGGGCCGCGCCGAAGCTTTCGGCGGCCAGCGCGTCGGCCGCCGATCCCAGCACCGCGGCCAGCGCCGCCTCATAGCCGGAGCGGACCTTGACCAACTTCGCGATTGGCCCGAAAAGTCCCGCCTGAGAATGATTTTCGGTAAGCCAGGCCGCGCCGTCCTTGCGCTCCAGCCCGACCGACAGCGCGTCGATGCGCGCCCGCAGCGAGGCCACCCGGCGTTCGGCGTCGCGTTCGGCGGATTGCAGTTCGACAACGCGTGCGTCGGCCAACCGCAACGCGGCGACGGTCCGCTCGTGGTGCTCGTCCAGACCCACCTCGCCCTGGTCGAGTTCGCCGACGCGTCCCTGCACGGTTTCGAATTCCGCCTTGGACTGCTGCGCGCGGGCGGCGGCCTGTTCGATGCGTTCGGACAGCCGCGCGACGCTGTCGTCGATCGATTCGACGCGCGCCCGCATGGTCTCCACCTGACCGGCCAGCCGCGCCAGGCCCTCACGCCGGTCCGCCTCGGCCCGCACCGCCGCCAGGTGGGCCCGGTCGGCCTCGGCGGCCTCGCGCTCACGCTCGCCCAGTTCGGCGCGGGCGGCATCGAGCCGCGTGCGCGTCTCCGCCAATTCGGCCAGCAATTGCTGCTCGGCGACGGCAACCCGCTCGGCCTCGGCTTCCAACTCTTCAGGCTTTCTGGGGTCGTTCTCGCTGGGCGGTGCGGGTTCCACGTCGAGATGGTGCGCGCGTTCGCTGGCGATGCGGACCGTCGCGGCCACCCGTTCGGCCAGCGCGGACAGCCCGAACCAGGTCTGCTGCACGGATTCGGCGCGAACCGACAGTTCGGCCACCGCCGCCTCGTGCGCGGTGAGCTCCTCGGACGCCACGGCCAGGCGGGCGGCGGCCTCGTCGTGCTCGCGGCGGATGGCGGCCTCGGCCTCGAAGATGGCGTCGCGCTGCACCTGCCGGCTGACCAGGTCGTCGGCGGCCAGCCGCAACCGGGCGTCGCGCAGGTCGGCCTGGATGGTCTGGGCGCGACGGGCCACCTCGGCCTGGCGGCCCAGCGGTTTGAGCTGGCGGCGCAGCTCGGTGGTCAGATCGGTGAGCCGGGCCAGGTTCGCCGACATCGCGTCGAGTTTGCGGAGGGCCTTCTCCTTGCGCTTGCGGTGCTTGAGCACGCCGGCGGCCTCTTCGATGAAGGCGCGACGGTCTTCTGGTCGCGACTGCAGGATCTCGTCAAGCTTGCCCTGCCCCACGATGACGTGCATCTCGCGGCCGATCCCGGAATCACTCAGCAGCTCCTGCACATCCATCAAACGGCAACTGGCACCGTTGATTTCGTATTCGCTGGCGCCATCACGAAACATGCGGCGGGTGATCGACACCTCGGAGTATTCGATCGGCAGCGCGTTGTCGGAGTTGTCGATGGTGACCGTGACTTCGGCGCGGCCCAGCGGGGCCCGCGACGAGGTGCCGGCGAAGATGACGTCTTCCATCTTGCCGCCACGCAGGGTCTTTGCTCCCTGCTCCCCCATCACCCAGGCCAGGGCGTCGACGACGTTGGATTTGCCGGAACCGTTGGGTCCGACGACCGCGGTGATGCCCGGCTCGAAACGCAGAGTCGTCGGCGATGCGAAGGACTTGAAGCCCTTCAGCGTCAGACTCTTGAGGTACACGGCGAGCCAGACTACCGCTCAAATCGCCCGTGCCGCCCTCACCGAGGGGTGTCGCCTGGGTCGAAATACGGCCGCTGAACACAGTCGACGCACTGGCCACAGTGACCACATCAGTCACGGGAACAGATGCGATGCCGGGCGCCGAAAGGTGATAGCGCCGGCGGTATCACGTTCAGGCGTCAGCGCTCGACGAAGCCTTCGTAACGTTCCTGCGGCTGCGACCAGTCGGCGACGACCTTCTCGACGCGGCCCGGCCTGGACGGCCACGACTCGCCGCCTTCCAGCAGCGCCAGCAGCTTCTCGCCGGCCTCGCGCGGCCCCTGAGCGACCACCAGGACGCGGCCGTCGGCCTGGTTGGCCGCGTAACCGGTCAGGCCCAGCTCGAGCGCCCGGCAGCGCGTCCACCAGCGAAAGCCGACGCCCTGGACCGTCCCGTGCACCCAGGCGGTGAGCCGGACGTCAGGATCCGACATCGGCGACCTTGAAATTGACCTGCGTGCCGGCTTTCAGCGTGCGCCCCACGGTGCAGACCAGGTCGATCGCCCGATCGACCACCACCAGCAGCCGCTCCTTCTCCTCCGAGGAGAGTCCGGACAGGTCGAGCTCGAGCGTCTCTTCCAGGAGTGGATAGACCTCGTTTTCGCGGTCGGCGGCCCCGGACACCCTGACCACCGCTTTGTAGTCGTCGCCGAGCCGGCGGGCGAGCGGCTGGTCGCTGGACATCCCGCTGCACGCGCCGAGCGCGATCTTCAGCAGCTCACCGGGGGTGAACACGCCCTCGACGTCCTCCGAGCCGATGAGGACCTGCGCACCGCGCGAGCTGTATCCGGTGTAACGGCGCGATCCCGTGCGCTCCACCCAGAGTTCGGTCATGCCCTACTTCTTACCGGGCGTGCATTCACCGCGCCCTGGGCATACTGCGTTTCATGGCCACCGTGGTCGCCTTCCACGCACATCCCGACGACGAGGTGATCCTCACCGGAGGGACGCTCGCACGCGCGGCGGCAGGTGGGCATCGCGTGGTCGTCGTCACCGCAACCGACGGGCGCGTGCACAACGAGGAAAGCGGTTTTCGGCTGGACGAATTGCGTTCGAGCGCCGACATTTTGGGAGCGCGGCGGGTTGAGTGCCTCGGCTATGCCGATAGCGGATATGGCCCGGTGTTCTACCCGGATCCGCCGGGGCGGGTCCGCTTCGGGCGAGCAAACGTCGAGGAGGCGGCGCAGCGGCTCGCGGCAATACTCAGCGAGGAAGACGCGGACCTCCTGCTCAGCTATCAGCCCAACGGCGGCTACGGCCACCGGGATCATGTCCAGGTGCATCACGTTGGCAAGCGGGGCGCCGAACTCGCGGCGACCCCGCGAGTGCTGGAGGCGACTATGCCGCGCGAATTACTTGTGCGCGTCGGCCATCTCGCCAGTCTGCTGCGGCTGCCGGCGCCCTACGAGCCGCACATCGCCCGCACCGCGTACGCGCCGCGGGCGAGCATCACCCACCGCATCGACGTCTTCGGATTCGCGCGCCAGAAGCGAGACGCGTTCGCCGCCCACCGCTCACAGATCGGTGACTCCGGCGTGGCCGCCCGCATGTACGGGGTCCTGCTTCGACTGCCACCTCAGGCGTTCGGCCTGCTGTTTCCCCGCGAGTGGTTCGTCGACCCGGCCCTGCCCACGGGGTCCGCGCGCCGGGACATCTTCGATTGATCCGCCGTCGCCCCGCTCGGCGTGCCGCCGCCGTGGGCGCACACCCAAAGCCCCACGCGCACAATCAAAGCCGCGGCCTCGGCTGACATCTCGGGCAGTAGAACGATGACCGGTTCATGAACTTCTCCCGGCGCATCACCGCGCCGCAGCGCCGGCAGCTCTGCCCCTCGCGGCCATAGGCGTCCAGCGACCGGTCGAAATAGCCCGATTCGCCGTTGACGTTGATATACAGCGAGTCGAACGACGTCCCGCCTTGCGCCAGCGCGTCGCGCATCACGTCGGCCGCGGCGTCTAGGACGGCGGCCAGCTGGCGGCGGCTCAACCCGGCGGCGATCCGGGCGCCGTTGACCTTGGCCCGCCACAGCGCCTCGTCGGCATAGATGTTGCCGATGCCCGAAACCACCGTTTGGTCGAGGAGCTGCCGCTTGATCTCGGAATGCTTGCGCCGCAAGACATTAACGACAGCATCGCGGTCGAAGAGCGGGTCCAGCGGGTCGCGGGCGAGGTGCGCGACGGGGACCGGGACGATGCTTCCGTCCACGCTCACCAGATCGGCAAGCATCCACCCGCCGAAGGTGCGCTGGTCGGCGAAGCTCAGCACTGTTCCGTCGTCGAGCAGCGCGGAGATGCGGACGTGGTCGGCGCGCGGCACTTCCCCCAGCAGCATCTGGCCGCTCATGCCGAGGTGCACGACGAGCGCGGTGTCCGGTTGGCCCGGACCGTCGAGCAGCAGCCACAGGTACTTGCCGCGCCGATCGGTGCCGGTGATCCGGGCGTCGAGCAGCCGGGCGGTGAGGTCGGCGGGCCCGGCCTCGTGCCGGCGCACCGCGCGCGGGTGGTGCACTCGGACGGCGGTGATGGTCCTGCCCACGACGCGGGCCTGCAAGCCGCGGCGGACCACCTCGACTTCGGGCAGTTCGGGCATCTAATTCCCGGGAACCGCCGTGTCCAGCACTTCCAGCGCTTTCCAGGTGGCCGCCGCGGCCTTCTGCTCGGCTTCCTTCTTGGAGCGCCCCACGCCGGAGCCGTATTCGGTGTCCATCACGACGACGACGGCGGTGAATTCCTTGTCGTGGTCCGGGCCGGTGGAGGTGACGACGTAGGACGGCGCGCCCATGCCCCGCGCCGCGGTCAGCTCCTGCAGGCTGGTCTTCCAGTCCAGCCCGGCGCCCAGGGTCGGGGCCGCGTCCAGCAGCGCGCCGAACAATCGCAGGATCACCTCGCGGGCCGTGTCGATTCCGTGCTGCAGGTAGATGGCGCCCAGCAGCGATTCCATGCCGTCGGCCAGGATGCTCGACTTGTCGGCGCCGCCGGTGTTGGCTTCCCCGCGCCCGAGGTAGAGGTGCACGCCCAGGCCGTCCGCGGACAGCTTGCGCGCAACGTCGGCCAGCGCCTGAGTGTTGACGACGCTGGCCCGAAGCTTGGCCAGGTCGCCTTCAGAACGGTCGGGATGGCGGTGGTAGAGCTCGTCGGTGATGGTCAGGCCGAGTACGGCGTCGCCGAGGAATTCCAGCCGTTCGTTGGTCGGCAGCCCGCCGTGCTCGTAGGCGTAGCTGCGGTGCGTCAACGCCAGCGAGAGCAGCTCGTCAGGCAGCTCGACCCCGAGGGCATCGAGCAGGTCTTGCCGTGACGTCACTGCTCACCCCGCGCCGCGTCGGCCTCGGGAAACATGCCCGCCAGCTTCGACCACCGCGGGTCGATGGCGTCGTGGTGATGGTCCGGCTCGGCCGCGAGGGCAACGCCGCATTCGGGGCACAGCCCCGGGCAATCGGGGGTGCACACCGGCGAGAACGGCAGCTCCAGTCCCACGGCGTCGACGATCGACTGCTCGAGGTCGATGATGTCGTCGACGATGTGCCCGACCTCGTCCTCCTCGGTGGTCGCCTCGGTCGTGCTGTCGGGGTAGGCGAACAGTTCGGTCAACCGGATCTGCACGTGACCCTTCACCGGGGTCAGGCAACGGGAGCATTCGCCGGCGGTGGGCGCGTCCACCGTCCCCGTCACCAATACGCCCTCGGAGACCGACTGAACTTGCAGGTCGAGCTCCAACGGAGCGCCCGCCTCGATCGCGATCATGTCCAGCCCGATGCGCGACGGGGTGGGCACGGTCTTCCGCAGGGTCACCATCGCCCCGGGGCGCCGCCCCAGCCGGGCGATGTCAATCGTCATCGGCGAGCTCAGATGGCGCCGCGAGGTGGTGCTGTGCTGCCGCGTCATATCAGAAATCCTACGGCGCGAACCGCACAATTCCAGGGCGCGGCCGCCCGGTTGACGCGCTAGCGCACCGCGTAGTCGTGCGTACCGGCCGCCGTCCGGAGTTGGTGACGGCCGCGCCCGACGGAGCGCAGGGTGCCGTTGAGGAATTCCTCGAACTCGGCGAGCTTGTTGTCGACGTAGATGTCGCACTCACCGCGCAGCCGGTCGGCCTCGGCATGCGCCGAGTCGATGAGACGCGTGGCCTCGGCGTTCGCCGCCTCCACCACGCTGTTCTGGGACACCAGGCGCTGCTGCTCCTTGATGCCCTCCTGGACGGCCTTCTCGTACGAGATGTTGCCGTTCTCGAGCAGCCGGTCGGCCTCGGCCTGCGCGCGGCCGACGCTGGCCTCGTACTCTCGTTTGGCCGCCGTGGCGATGCGCATCGACTCCTCGCGGGCCTCGCCGACCATCCGCTCGCTGTGCTGGCGAGCCTCGCTCACCATGCGGTCGGCCTGCGCTTTTGCGTCCGACAACAGCCGGTCGGCCTCCGCACGGGCGTGGTTGAGCATCGAATCCGACTCGGTGGTCGCCGAGGAAACCATGGATTCGGCGTGCGACTTGGCGTCCTGCAGCATCGAGTCGCGCGCGTCGAGCACATCCTGCGCGTCGTCCAGCTCGCCGGGGATTGCATCCTTGATGTCGTCGATCAGTTCCAGCACGTCACCGCGAGGCACCACGCAGCCGGCCGTCATCGGAACGCCGCGTGCTTCTTCAACGATGGCGCTCAATTCGTCGAGCGCTTCAAAGACTCTGTACACGGCCACATCCTCCTGGCGTCTGCAAAAACCCTGTTGTTACCAGTGTGCCTGGTGTTGCCTTTGTGACAGTGGTGGCGAGGCCGGTGTGTCGGACATTTGACCGCGACAACGACGCGAAACGCCGCCGAAAACCGGCTGCGGCCTCGCCGTCATCAGTGAAATGCATCGAAACGCCCGTCCGCGCCACCAAGGCTGGTTGCACCTGTTGCGGCCATTCTAGGGGTCGCGGCGGCTCCAGGCGCTGGCCAGCGCACTTTGCAGCGGTTGACCTATACCCCCATGGGGTATAGGTTTGGGGCCCAGCCCATCGAAGGGGAAGGATTAGAACTCGTGCTAGCAGCGGTCGGACACGCCTTGGCGGTGGCGGGATCGATGACGTGGGAAATCCTGTGGGCGCTGATCTTGGGGTTTGCCCTGTCGGCGGTGGTGCAGGCGGTGGTGCGGCGCTCCACCATCGTGGCGCTGCTGGGCGACGACCGGCCGCGCACCTTGGCGCTGGCCGCCGGCCTCGGTGCGGCGTCGTCGTCGTGCTCGTACGCCGCGGTCGCGTTGGCCCGATCACTCTTCCGCAAGGGCGCCAGCTTCACCGCCGCCATGGCGTTCGAGATCGGCTCTACCAACCTGGTGGTGGAACTGGGCATCATCCTGGCCCTGCTGATGGGCTGGCAGTTCACCGCCGCGGAATTCGTCGGCGGCCCGCTGATGATCGTGGTGCTCGCCGTGTTGTTCCGGTTGTTCGTGCGATCTCGGCTTATCGATGCCGCCCGTGAGCAGGCCGACCGCGGAATCGCCGGCTCGATGGAAGGCCATGCGGCCATGGACATGTCCATCAAGAAGCAGGGCTCGTTCGCTCAGCGCCTATTCACCGCGGAGGGCTTCACTTCCGTTGCCCATGTGTTCGTGATGGAGTGGCTGGCGATCCTGCGCGACCTCGTCCTGGGCTTGTTGATCGCGGGGGCCATCGCGGCGTGGGTGCCCGAAAAGTTTTGGCAGGTCTTCTTTTTGGCCGACCACCCGGGCTGGTCGACGATATGGGGTCCGATCGTCGGACCAATCGTGGCGATCGTGTCCTTCGTGTGCTCGATCGGCAATGTGCCGCTGGCCGCGGTGCTGTGGAACGGGGGCATCAGTTTCGGCGGTGTCATCGCGTTCATTTACGCCGACCTGCTGATCCTGCCGATCCTCAACATCTACCGCAAGTACTACGGCACCAGGATGATGCTGACGCTGCTGGGCACGTTCTACGCCGCCATGGTCGCCGCGGGCTATATGGTCGAATTGTTCTTCGGCGCAGCAAGTCTCATTCCGAAGCAGCGCAACGCCACGGTCATGGAAGCGACGATTTCGTGGAACTACACGACCTGGCTCAACATCGCCTTCCTTGCCGTCGCGGCCATTCTGGTGGTCCGGTTTGTCGCGACGGGCGGAGTTCCGATGGCGCGGATGATGGGCGGCTCCCCCGACGGTGGCCACGACCACGAGTGCCACTAGCTGGCGGCGCAAATCCTCTGCGCGAGTGCGCGTTTGCGGTGCAGCGCTTCAGGAGCGGCCGGCAAGCTTTTCGCGCAGGCGGCGATTGACCGGTTCGGGCAGTAGTTCCGAGACGTCGCCGCCCAACAGCGCAACCTCTTTGGCCAAGGACGACGACACGAACGAATACCGCGGCGTCGTCGCGACGAAAAACGTGTCGACACCGGCGATGTGCTTGTTCATCTGCGCCATCTGCAGCTCGTATTCGAAGTCGGTGCCGGTGCGCAGGCCCTTCACGATCGCGGTCATCCCCTGTGACCTGACGAAGTCCACCACCAGGCCCTGGCCGGCCTCGACGCGCAGGTTGGGCAGATGTGTCGTCGACTCGTTGATCATCGCGATCCGCTCGTCGAGCTCGAACATGCCCTTCTTGGCGGGATTGGTCAGGATCGCCACCACCACCTCGTCGAACTGAGCCGCCGCCCGTTCGAAGACGTCGATGTGGCCCAACGTCACTGGATCAAACGACCCCGGGCATACCGCGCCACTCATGACGAAAGACGGTACACGCCCGCCTCACAGTCGTTCGGCCATCTCCAAACGGGTGTCGCCATACACGCGCGGCGGCCAGACGGACCAGCCGGCCGGCCAGGTCAGCTCCGCGCCGAACGCCGCCCGCTCCACCACCGCCACTGTTCCGGCCTTCGTCCAGCCGTGGGTGTCCAAAGCGGCCAGCGCGGCTTCCACCTCGGCGGCCTCGACGTCGTAGGGCGGGTCGGCCAGAACGAGGTCGACCGGGCGCTGGGTCCCGGTCGCCAAGGCCGTCGCGACCGCGCCGCGGCGCACCGCCGCGCCGGGCAAACCGAGCGCGTCGATGTTGCGTGCGATGACCGAAGCGCTGCGCTGATCCGATTCCACGAACAGCGCCGAGGCGGCCCCACGCGACAGCGCCTCCAATCCCAGTGCGCCGGAACCGGCATAAAGGTCGAGCACCGCGATGCCGTTCAGGTCACGCCGCACAGTCAAGATGTTGAAGAGCGACTCACGCACCCGGTCGGTGGTCGGCCTGGTCCCTCGCGGCGGGACGGCGATGCGCCGGCCGCCTGCCACGCCGCCGATGATCCGCGTCACCTGCCAACACTTACAGCAGCGTCGACCAATAGTCCCAGAACCGCGCCATGATCAGCAGAAACACCGCGGTGAACCACAGCGCGGCGATGGACCACCGCCATTGGTACAGCACCCACGCCACACCGCGTCCCCGGCGTTGCAGCGCCGGCCGGAACACGATCGAGGCGACGACCACGAGCAGCGTCATGGTGGCCGCCCAGACCACCATGCAGTACGGGCACAACGCGCCGATGCTGTACAGGCTCTCGTAGATCAGCCAGTGCACGAACACCGCCCCGATCACCAGCCCGATCATCAGGCCGATCCAATACCATTGCGGCAAAGCCACTTTGGTCACCGCCAGCAGGCCGGTGACGACCACCACGGTGAACGCCCCCAGGCCGAGCAGCGGATTGGGGAATCCCAGCACCGACGCCTGCGGCGTGACCATCACCGAACCGCACGACAGGATCGGGTTGAAGTTGCACGACGGCACGTACGCCGGGTTGAGCAGGAGGTCGATCTTCTCCACGGTCAGCGTCGCGGAGGCCACCAAGCCGATCACACCGGCGATCAGCACCCACCACGCGCTCGGCACCGGCACGCGCGCTTCGGGACCCGATTCCGGTGTCAGGCCGGCGGTTTGGGCTGACACCGGGGTGGTCACGTGGCCGCGGGGGTCGCGGCGCCGTCGATGCCCGGCACGTCGCCCACGATGCTCTTGATCTTGGCGACCAGCGCATCGGGCGTGGACGGGTCGTAATCGTCGCCGTTGATCTTGATGGTCGGCGTGGCACTGATCTTCGCGGCCGCCGCCTCACCCGTGACCTTGGCGATGTACTTGCCGCTGTTGATGCAGTCGGGCACCTTGCCCACGACGCCGGCTTCGCGCGCGAGCTCGATCAACCGGGCATTGTCGGGAAAGCTGGTGCCGCGTTCGCTGGGCTGCAGGTCGGTGGTGAACAGCGCGGTGTGGAATCGGCGGAACGCGTCGAGGGACTCGTCGGCCACGCACAGGGCCGCGGCGCCCGCCCGCGACGAGTAGTTCTGGTTCCTGGAGTTATCGAGAATCGACACCATGGAGTAGTCGGCCGCAATGGCGCCGACGTCGATGAGCCTGGACACCGTCGGGCCGAAGGTGCGCTCGAAGTTGCCGCAGGCCGGGCAGAGGAAGTCCTCGTAGAACGTGACCACGGCCTTGGGGTTGCTCGTCCCGGGCTGGGTGACCAGCTTGCTCGACGTCACCCGCACCGTGTCGCCCGCGCCGATGGCGGCGGTCTTCTTGTGGTGCGTGACCACGATGTAGGAGACCAGCGCGACGAGGAAGATGACGACGACGGCGGTCCCGCCGATCTGGACGAGTCGGCCCGATTTACCGTCGGCGGCCTTCATGTCAAAGCGCGGGGGGCGTTTGGATTTGTCGGCCACAGTTTCCGTGATCCTTCGGTGCTCGGGTGTCGTTCGTTGGTGGACGTAACTCGTTCGTGGGCGCCTCTAGATTACCGGCGGCGACCGCGCAACAGGTCAGACCCGGCTCAGGTGGGCACGCAGCGCCGAAATCAACTCGGTGGTCGCGGCGGCACTGCCGCCGCCGAGCTGGAACAGATTGGCGAAGCCGTGCGTCAGCGACCCCATGCACCGCAGATCGACCGCAGTCCCGGCGGCCTGCAGGGCCGCCGCGTAGCTCTCGCCTTCGTCGCGCAATGGGTCGAAACCGGCGACCGCGATCAGCGCGGGCGCCAGCCCGGCCAACGACTCGGCCAGCAGCGGCGATACCCGCGGGTCCGCCCGGTCGATGCCCGAACGCCTGAGGTATTGCGACTCGAACCAATCGATGTCGCGCTTGGTCAGCAGGAACCCGCGGGCGAACAGGCCGATCGAACGGGTCTGCGCGGTGAAGTCGGTCCGCGGGTAGATCAGCCACTGCAGCACGGGGGCGGGGTCACCCTCGTCGCGCGCCCGTTGGCAGACGACGGCGGCCAGGTTGCCGCCCGCACTGTCGCCGCCGACCGCGACCCGGCCTGGCGCGGCGCCGAGTTCCCCGGCGTGGTCGTATGCCCACCTGAAGGCGGCGTACGCGTCCTCGACCGCGGCCGGCGCCGGATGCTCGGGAGCCAGCCGGTAGTCGATCGACAGCACGTGTATGCCGGCGTCACGGCACGTCAACCGGCACAACGCGTCGTAGGAGTCCAAGTCGCCGATCGACCATCCGCCGCCGTGGTAGAAGACCAGCACGGGCGCGGACGCGCCGTCGGCGGGGCGGTAGTGCCGCGCCGGGATTTCGCCGGCGGGCCCCGGCAGCGATAGCTCCTGGACGTCGACGTGGATCTGCGGCCCGGGAAGCTCCAGCAACAGCTGGCGCATCTGGGCGCGGGACGCGCCCGGGTCGTCGTCGACGACCAGGCCGTCGATGCCGACGGCGCGCAGACCGGAGAGCATCAGCTGCAGCGTGGGGTCCAGTGTGTTGCCGTCGATGGTCACCGAGCGGCCACCGAACAGCGCGCGCTTGGCGGGGGTCGGGATCCACGGAATGACCTTGACCCCGATCGTGGAGACCGCGCCCTGCATGCGACTGGCCAGGCGCATGGGCGTGTGCTTCACGCCGAGGTGCAGGTCCGGCGCGGGCACGCTCTTGGTCATGGGTACTCCCTCGAATAAAACGTCGTAACGCTCGACGCTGCCCGCCGTCGTCTCGAAGCCTTCCGGCCCGGGCGGCCACCGATCAGTGCCCTTGGCGCCGGGCGCGCTGCGCGACCGACAGGGCACTTGCCGGTTCCGGTGCGCCGTGTGACCAACACTACGTGGTCACGATTATGCGAAATGCAGACCAGGGTCCGATAACACTGCGCGCCCCGCCCCGGCGTTTGACGAGGTGGTATTTTGCAGCCCGGTAATATCGCGCCGATGGAATGGCGTCGATCTCCTCGCTCGATGACGACATCCGGTTTGGTCCACGAACGTTCAATTTCATAGGCAGGTGAATACATTGGCTGGCGAGTCGGGCGTTGCCGTGCCCTCGATAGCTCTTAATGACGAAAACACGATGCCCGTCCTTGGCCTCGGCGTCGCGGATTTGTCGGAGGACGAGACCGAGCGCGCGGTCTCCGCGGCGCTGGAGATGGGCTGCCGGCTGATCGACACCGCCTCGGCCTACGGCAACGAAGCGGCCGTCGGCCGAGCGATTGCGTCCTCCGGGATTCCGCGTGCCGAACTGTTCGTCACCACCAAACTCGCCACCACCGACCACGGGTTCCTGCGATCCATGGAGGCCTGCAAGGAGAGCCTGGAGCAGCTGGGCCTGGATTATCTCGACCTGTACCTGATCCACTGGCCGGTCCCGGCACGAGGCGAATACGTGAATTCCTTCGGCGGGCTGATCCAGTGCCGCGGCGACGGGCTCGCGCGTTCGATCGGCGTCTCGAACTTCACCGACATACACGTGACGGACGTCATCGACCTGAGCTTTGTGACCCCGGTAGTCAACCAGGTCGAGTTGCACCCGCTGCTCAACCAGGAGGCGCTGCGCAAGACCAACGCCGAACACAACGTGGTTACCCAGGCCTACACGCCGCTGGCGCTCGGCAAGTTGAACGACAACCCGACGGTGACTTCCGTTGCCGGCGAATACGGCAAGACGCCGGCGCAGGTGCTGCTGCGGTGGAACCTGCAGCTGGGCAACGCGGTCGTCTTCCGGTCCGCCAATCCCGAGCACATCGCCGGGAACCTCGACGTCTTCGACTTCGAGTTGGCCGCCGAGCACATGGACGCCATCAACGGGCTCAACGACGGCACCCGGCTGCGCCCGGATCCGAACACCTACGACGGCACCTGACCTAGCCCGCCGGGCAGGTGGCGGCCGCCTGACGCAATATCGGAGTCGACGGCTGGTCCACCGGTAACGAATAGCCGCGCAGCACGGCGATGAACTGCATGGCGTACTGACAGGCGAACGCGGCATTCGGCGGCATCCACAGCGCCGGCGGCGCGTCGCCCTTGTCCTGATTGGCCTGTCCCTGGACGGCCAGGAGGTTGGCCGGATCGTTGGCGAACCGCAGCCGCTCGCCCGCCGGCCAGGCATAGGCGCCCATGTCCCACGCGTAGGCGAGCGGGACGATGTGGTCGATCTGCACGGCCTCACCGACCTTGGCGCCGCGCTGGAACGCGATCGTTGTGTTGGTATACGGGTCGTGCAGGGTGCCGCTGGCCACCGCGTCCGGACACCGTTTGGTCGACACATACGTCTTGTCGACGAGGTCGCGGTTGAGGATGTCGTCGCGGGTGTCGCAGCCGTTGTGCCCCAGCGGTGCGTCGTTGCCGTCGTCCCACGCGTCGCCGAATGCCGCCCTGCGGTAGTCGTACCGGTGTGCGCGCAGCGGCAGCACCGCGATGCCCGCGAGCACGTCGGTGCCGGGTTGCACCGTGGGGACGTCGGCGCGCGCCGCGTATTCGGCGGCGTGCCTGGCGGTCGAGGATCCGACCGTCTGGTAGGCCACCAGCAACGCGAGCGCCGCGACCGCGGACAACCACAGCAGCGCCTTGCGATTCACGACTTGTCCAGGTATTCGATTCGGTCAGTGTCCACGAAAGGCGCTGCCAGCAAAGCCAATTCGGGGTTGGCCGGATCATCGGCGTAGGCTCGCACGCAGAAGTCGCGCGCGGCCTCGATGACCTCGCGGTGGTCGGCCAACGAGAGCAAGCGCAGATTGATCGCTCGACCGGACTGGTTGCGGCCCAAGACGTCTCCCTCCCGGCGCTCTTTGAGGTCCAGGTCGGCGAGCGCGAACCCGTCCAAGGTGGCGGCGACGGCGGAGAGCCGCCGGCCCGCCGGCGACTCCGGCGAAACCCAGCTGGCGAGCAGACACAGGCTGGGATGCTGGCCACGGCCGATGCGGCCGCGCAGTTGATGCAGCTGGCTGATGCCGAAGCGGTCTGCGTCCATCACCAGCATCACCGTGGCGTTGGGAACATCGACACCCACCTCGATGACGGTGGTGCACACCAGCACATCGATCTCACCGGCCCGAAACGCCGCCATCGCAGCGTCCTTCTCGTCGGCGGACAACCGCCCGTGCATCAGCCCCAGACGCACATTGGCCAGCTCGCCGGAACGCAGCCGGGCGTAGAGGCCCTCGGCGGTTTCCGACGGTCTGACGTTCTGCTCCTGCTTCTCCGGGTCGTCGGTCTCGTCGATCCGCGGCGCCACCACGTAGGCCTGGTGCCCGGCGGCGACCTCTTCGATGATGCGCCGCCAGGCGCGCTCGAGCCACGCGGGCTTGTCCTTGACGAAGATGACGTTGCTGGTGATCGGCTGGCGTCCGCGCGGAAGCTCGCGCAGCGTCGAGGTTTCCAGATCGCCGTAGACGGTCAACGCGACCGTGCGCGGTATCGGCGTCGCCGTCATCACCAGCAGGTGGGGGGTGACGCCGGGACGAGCCTTGGCGCGCAACTGGTCTCGCTGTTCGACACCAAACCGGTGTTGCTCGTCGACCACCACCATGCCCAGGTTGTGGAATTCCACCGCGTCCTGTAAAAGCGCATGCGTGCCGACGACGATCCCGACCTGACCGCTTGCCACTTCGTCACGGACTTGCTTCTTCTGCGCCGCCGTCATCGAACCGGTGAGCAGGGCGACCCGGGTCGCGTTGTCCGCACCGCCGAGCTGGCCCGCCATCGCCAACGGGCCGAGCACGTCATTGATCGACCGCAAGTGTTGGGCGGCAAGGACTTCCGTGGGGGCAAGCAGCGCACACTGATAACCGGCGTCCACCAGCTGCAGCATCGCCAGCACCGCGATGATGGTCTTGCCTGAACCGACCTCACCTTGGAGCAGGCGGTTCATCGGCCGGGTTGCCGACAGCTCCTGTGCGAACACGTCGAGCACCTCACCCTGCCCGGCGGTCAGCTCAAACGGCAACCGCCGCAACAGTTCCGCGGCCAGACCTTCGGGGCGCGGCGGCGCCGGGGGGCCAGATTCAGACAGCTCGCTGTGCCGCCGGGCGACCAGCGCCCACTGCAGCCCGACGGCTTCGTCGAAGGTCAGGCGCTCCCGCGCCCGCCTCCGCGCCGCCTCGTCTTCCGCCAAATGAATGTCGCGCAACGCCTGGTCTTCGGAGACCAGGCCGTAACGGCCGCGCAGGTCGGCGGGCAGCGGGTCATCCACCGGATCCAGGACGTCGAGCACCTGGCGCACGCACCTGAAGATGTCCCAGCTCTGCAACTTCGTGGTCGCCGGATAAATCGGAAAGAAGGCTCGCTCGAAGGCCGCCATCTGCACCTCGCCGGTGGTGGCTTGCGACGCGATGGCGATGTTCTTCAGGGAGCTGGTGCCCCGGTTCTTGCCGTCCGGTGAGTCGAGGATGAGGAACGCCGGGTGCGTCAGCTGCATGACGTTGTTGAAGAATCCGACCTCCCCGGAGAGCATCACCTTGGTGCCTTCGGTCAGGTCCTTCTTCAAATAGTTCGCGTTGAAGAACGTCGCGGTCACCTTGTTGCGGCCGGCGCCGAGGGTGATGCGGTGGCACAGCTTCTTCGGGGTCTTTTTCATCGGCCACGTCTTGGTTTCGGTGATCGTGTCGACGATCGTGATGTGCTCGCCGGCCGGCGGGCGTTGATCGTCGGAGCCCCACCGGGTCGCGCCCTCGGTGTAGCTGCGCGGATAGTGGCGCAGCAGATCGTCGACGGTCCGGATGCCCAACTCCTCGTCGAGCTGGTCGGCGGCCTTGGCACCCACCACGAAGTCCAGCCGGTCGCCCAGCGACGCCACGGCTACTCGACCCCGATCAAGAGCGCGTCCCCGCGATGGCCGGTGCGGTAGGTGACGAGTTCAGTTCCCGGGTGGTGGTCGTGCATGTGTTTTTCCAGGATGTCGCCCACGGCCGCGGCGTTCTCTTCGGTGTCGATGTCGGCGCCGACCAGCACCGTCACCAGGTCGCCGCCCGAGGCCAGCAACAGATCGAGCAGGCCGATGGCCGCCGCGACCGCGTCGGCGGCCACGATCAGCACCTCGTCCCCGGCGATCCCCAGGCCGTCGCCCGGCTGGCAGCGGCCCGCCCACGTCAACGCGCTCTCGGTCGCGATGCGCACCGATGCGTGCCGGGCCGCACCGGCGGCGCGGGCCATCGTGTAGCCGTCGTCCACCGCCTGCCGGTCGGTTTCGTGCACGGCCAGCGCGGCCAGCCCCTGCACCATCGACCCGGTCGGGATCGGCACCACGTCGATACCCCACCCGATGGCCGCGGTGCACCCGGCCACCAGCTCCTCGGCGGGCACGTAGCCGTTGGGCAGCACCATCACCTGCGCGGCACCGGTGTCGACCACCGCCCGCATCAGCTGGTGGGCGCTGATGTTGGGTTCGTTGGCGGCCGGATCGCGCTGCAGCACACAGGCACCCTCCCCGCCGAACAGCTCGGCGGCACCGTCGCCGTCGACCACGGCCAGCACGGCGCGTTCCCGTATCCAGCCGCCGGCCGGCAGCCCGGTGCCGCCGGAGCTCAACGCAGAAATCACGATGCGGCTCAGCCGCCCCGCCGCCAGCCCCGCCTCGACCGCGGCGCCGGCGTCGTCGGTGTGCACGTGCACCGAGTACGTGCAATCGGCCGACGACGGCGCGGCGGCGATGCCCACGGAGTCGCCCAGCTCCCCGAGCCGGTCGCGCAGCACGTCCGCCGCGGCCGGATCGCATCCGTCCAGCCGGTACATCACCTCGAACTGCGGTGCCGGCCGCTCGGCGGCGCCTTCCGGTTGCGCTGCCCGCGGCGAGAGCTCGTACACGGTTCGGGCGGGCGCTTGGCCGGTGACGGTGGTCCGCAGGGCGTCCAGCAGGACCAGCAGGCCCCGCCCGCCGGCGTCCACGGCACCGGCGTCGGCGAGCACGTCGAGCTGTTCGGGCGTCTTCTCCAGCGCGACGACCGCCGCATCGCCGGCGGCGATGATCGCCGCGGCGAGCCCTTCCCCGGCCTGGGCGCACTCCCGGACGGCGTCGGCCGCGGCCCGCAGCACCGAGACGATGGTCCCCGGGATCTCGTCCCCGCCCATCGAGGTGATGACCAGGTCCACGCCGCGGCGCAACGACGCCTCGAGGATGGCCGCGTCCATGTGGGGCAGCTCACCGCCGGAATCGGTGGCCGCGAGGGCGGTGACGTCGGCGATGCCCCGCAGGATTTGGGACAAGATCACGCCGGAATTCCCGCGGGCGCCGTTCAGCGCACCGGCCGACATCGCCGCGGCGGTCCGGGCGACGCAGGCCGAGCCGCCCTCGGAATTGACGCCCGCGTTGGCCTCGGCCAGCGCCGAGCGCATGGTGAACAGCATGTTCGCGCCGGTGTCGGAATCGGCAACCGGAAAGACATTGAGCCGGTTGATCTCATCGATGTGGGTGATCAGGTCGCTGACGGCGGTGTGCGCCCAGTCCCGCAAGGTGATCGCGTCCAGCAGACGCTCCGACGCTCCCAGTTTTACCCACCTCCTCCACACCCTGCTCCCGGTGGGCGCCAGCGTAGCTCGGCGGCCCGGGCAACGGCTGCCCGTGACCACCACCCGCCGGCGGGGCGATCCGACCCATTGAGCCTAGCCAGACAGGGCGACAGCGGCGGCGATCGTTTTGGTGGT
Source organism: Mycobacterium sp. 852002-30065_SCH5024008 (assembly GCF_001665645.1). Taxonomy (NCBI): domain Bacteria; kingdom Bacillati; phylum Actinomycetota; class Actinomycetes; order Mycobacteriales; family Mycobacteriaceae; genus Mycobacterium; species Mycobacterium sp. 852002-30065_SCH5024008. The sequence goes on from NZ_LZSZ01000011.1 coordinate 20,153, forward strand.
TGCCAGGACAATCGGTATCCTGGTTGGGCCCGGTCAGCCCGGGCTGTCCCGGCCACGTGTCAGACCGCCGAGCCGGACCCCCGAGATTTGAGGAGCTTGAACCATGGCCGCTGTGTGCGACATCTGCGGGAAAGGCCCCGGCTTCGGTAAGTCGGTGTCGCACTCCCACCGCCGCACCAGCCGCCGGTGGGACCCCAACGTCCAGACCGTGCACGTTGTCACCCGACCGGGCGGCAACAAGCAGCGCCTGAACGTCTGCACGTCCTGCATCAAGGCCGGCAAGGTCGTCCGGGGCTAGTCCGCCGCTACATCACGATGTGCCCGGCGTCGACGGGTATCGACACGCCCGTCACGTAGCGGGCACGGGGACCGACCAGCCACAGCACCGCCTCCGTCACGTCCTGCGCCTCGACCAACGGCACGTCGGGCAGCAGCATCTGGGAGACGGCCGGGTTCGGGTTCTCCAGCATCCGGTTGACGACGAAGTCGTTGAGGATCATCGGCGTCATGACGCCGCTCGGATGCACTGAGTTGACCCGAATCTTGTGTTGCGCATAGGCATTGGCCGCTGACCGCATCAACCCCACCACCCCATGCTTGGACGCGGCGTAGGCGAACATCGCCGCACTGCCGTCGCCGCCCCGGCCGGTCAGCCCCTGCGACGAGCTGACCAGGACGATCGACCCGCCCTGGCCCTTGCGGATGATCGACGGGACCGTCGCCAACAACGTGTGCCACACCCCCTTGAGGTTGGTATCCACGATCGAGTTGAACACCGGTTCGGAATGGGATTCCGGATCACCGATCGCCACCACCCCGGCGTTGGCGATGACGATGTCCACCTCCCCTAGATCGTCGATTCCGCTTTGCACCGCGGCCTCCAGTTGCGCCAGGTCGCGGACGTCGGCGACGACGGGCACCACCTTGCGGCCCGTGGCTTCGACCAGCCGCGTGGTCTCGTCGAGATCCGATTTGGTCCCCAGCGGGTAGGGAATCGCGTCGATATCGGCGCAGATGTCCACCGCGATGATGTCGGCGCCCTGTTCGGCCAGGGCGACGGCGTGACTGCGGCCCTGGCCGCGCGCCGCACCGGTGATGACGGCGACCTTGTTGTCGAGTTCACCCATGGCTATACCTCCAGCTTCGTGCCGGTTTGTTCTTCGGCGAAGGCCACCAGGCGAGCGGCCGTGTCATAGTCGCAGGCGACCGGTGACCGGCCGATCAGCACCGGCCCGCCGCGCAGGCCGAACCTGCCGCTGACCCCGACGTAGCTGCCCGGGGGCACCGGCTCGCTGATGCAATACAGGGTGGGTGCCGCCCCCTCGTCGATGTCGTTGGCCAGCCGGTCGGCTACCAGCTTGACCACTTTGTGGGCTGCCGCCATCACTGGCGAGTCGCCGAGCTGCGACAGGTTCGAGGCGACCCAGCCCGGGTGGGTGAGCTGGGTGACGATCGGCGAGCCGGCGGCGCGCAACCGGCGGTCCAGCTCCAGTCCCCACAGCATGACCGCGAGCTTCGACTGCGCGTAGGCGCCCAGCCGGGTCCACTTATGACGGCGTAGGTGCAGGTCGTCCATGCGCAGCGTCGCCGACCGGTGTGCGTCGGAGCCGACGTTGATGATCTGCGTGCGTACTTTGGGCAGCAGCAGGTTGGTCAGGGCGAACGGTCCGAGCAGGTTGGTGCCCAGCGTCATCTCGAATCCGTCGACGGTGTCGGTGCGGCGGTCGGTCAGCGCGCCGGCGTTGTTGATCAGGATGTCGATGTCGTCGTCGATCGATTTCGCGAAGGCGCGCACCGACGATTGGTCGGCGAGGTCGACCCTGGCCACCGACGTCGAGCCGCCCATCTCGGCAGCGCGTTGCTCGCCCAGCTCGGTGTTGCGCACCGCCAGGATCACGTGCGCGCCGGCTTTGGCCAGGGCACGGGCGGTGCCCAGGCCGACCCCGTTGGTCGCTCCGGTCACAACGATTCGCTTGCCGGTCAGGTTGCCGAGCCGGCTCGGCGTCCAAGGTAACGTCACGGCGATCAAGAGTAATGGTCGGTTCTATGTTAATTGGACCGGTTCTGCCACCATTGTTCGCGGAAGCGGAGGAGATGGGTTCAAAGGTGGTTCCACATGAGTGACAGCGCAACCGAAATCACCAACCTCATCTACACCTACGCCGAGCTTCTCGACGGGGGCGATTTGGACGGGGTCGCCCGGCTCTTCGAGCACGGCCGCATCTGCGGCGTGGAGGACGGCCCACCGGAGACGGTGTTCGCCGGGGCCGCCCGGGTGCGCGAGATGTATGAGATGGCCACACGCATCTACTCCGACGGCACCCCCAAGACCAAACACAACACCACCAACGTGCAATTGCACATCGACGAGGCCGAAGGGACCGCCCGCAGCACGTCCTACTACTGCGTCACGCAGGCCACCCCCGACCTGCCCTTGCAGGTGATCGTGACCGGACACTACAAGGACACGTTTGCGCGGGTGGACGGCGCCTGGCGGTTCGACAGCCGCACCATGTTCATCGATCAGGTCGGCGACGTCAGCCAGCATTTGAAGTTCTGATCGCGTTGTGTGCCAATCGTTTTGAGCAATACATCGGAGGACCAGCGCATGCGTGATGACCCCGTCGCGACGAAATCCCAGCACGAGCAGGAACTGGCCGCCCTGGACCTGATCGAGCACCCGACCGTCAAGGCCGCCTATCGGGCGGTGGCCGAGACCTGGCTGGGCCGCGCCAAGGCGTCCGACGCGATGCGGGAGCGGTTCGACGACGCGTTCGCCGAGGTGATGTTCTCGGCGGCGGTGTGGTCGTCCAACCAGGACAAGCTGAGGCCGAAGGTCAGCTGCATCACCCGGCTGGCGCATCCCGTCGACGGTCGGCGCATTCCCGGGTCACGTTGGGGCATCGACAATCCGGACAGCGTGTACCGGGTGATCCCGATCTCCGGTGATGAACGCTACGAAATCCACGGCCGGGTGGGCGAACACCGCATGACCGAAAACTACTTCACGCTCTGGGATGCCCACATGGGCACCGTCGACGTGCTGAACGGACGCACCATGCGGGTCGACTCCGACGGCAGCTTCACCATCACCGTGGACGCCGACCGCGCCGGCGGGCGGCCCAACCACGTGCAGACCTCCCCCGCGGCGCACGAGTTCTACATCCGAGACGTGCTGCTGGACTGGGGCCGCGACGACCCCAATTACCTTGAGGTGCAACGGCTCGGTGGGCCGCCCGCGACACCAGCACGCACGCTCGACGAGCAGGCCGAGGCCACCGCGGCGATGATGGAGTACTTCGCCGACTTCACCGGCAAACTCAGCCACGGCGTGTACAAGATGCCCGCCAACCATTTCAACCTGGCGTGGTCGGCCGACAAGGTCGGCGCGATGCGCAACCAGGTCTACGTCATGGGCCGTTTCGATCTCGCACCCGACGAGGCGTTCGTGGTGGACCTCAACGACGGTGGCGCCGAGTACTTCACGGTGCCGCTGAGTAACATCTGGGGCACCACGCTGGGCATTCTCGACCGCACCGGCAGCCTCAACAAGGCGCAATCGGTCGCCAACGAGGACGGCGGCTACACCTACGTGATCGCGCCGGCCGATCCCGGCGTGGCCAACTGGATCGACTCCGACGGCCTGCGCGAGGGGATCTTGACTTTGCGCATGGCGGAATTCGGCGGAGCGGGTCCCCGCGAAGACCTCGGCGCCCGCGGGCGGGTGGTGAAGCTGGACCGGCTCGACGCCGAGGTGCCGCACCTGCCGCGGATGAGCCCGCAGGAACGGGCCGCCCAACTCGCGGCTCGGCGACCCGCGTATCTGCGGCGCCTGCCGGAAGGGGCGATCTAGCGATGTCGCGCTGGCTGATCACCGGATGCTCCACCGGCTTCGGGCGCGAAATCGCGCGCGCCGCACTGGAAGCGGGCCACAGCACGGTGGTGACCGCGCGGCGGGCCGACTCGGTGCGCGACTTCATCGACGAGTTCGGCGACCGGGCGCTGGCCGTTGCGCTCGACGTGACGGACGCCGATCAGATCGCGGCGGCGGTGTCGGCGGCCGATGCAGCGTTCGGCGGCATCGACGTACTGATCAACAACGCAGGTCACGGCTACCTGTCCGCAGTGGAGGAGGGCGAGGACGCCGAGGTTCGAAAGCTGTTCGAGGTCAACTACTTCGGTGCGGTCAACATGATCAAGGCGGTGCTGCCGGCCATGCGTGCCCGCGGCTCCGGGCACATCATCAACATGTCGTCGATGACCGGTCTGGTCGCCAACCCGCCCAACGCGTATTACTCGTCGACGAAATTCGCGCTGGAAGCGATCACCGAGGCGCTGGCCACCGAGGTGCGGCCGCTCGGGATCAAGGTGACCGCCATCGAGCCGGGCGCCTTCCGCACCGACTGGGCGACGCGGTCGATGAAGGAGTCGGGCACCCCGATAGCCGATTACGTCGACGTGGCGGCGCGCAAGGACTTGATCAAGCAGTTCGCCGATCATCTCCCCGGTGATCCCAAGAAGGTTGCCGATGCGGTGCTGATGGTGACCACACTCGACGACCCACCGCTGCGGCTGCTGCTGGGCCGCGACGTTCTCAAGGCCATGCGCGACAAGATCGCCGCGCTGTCGTCGTCGATCGAACAGTGGAAAGCCGTCACCAAGGACGTCAACTTCGAGAGTTCGTAAGTCACTCGTCGAGGAACACGGCGTGCCGGTCCACGGGGTCTCGCCCGATGTGCAGGTTGTTGGCGGGAAAATCGGGATCGGAGTAACCGATCGACAGGCCGCACAGGATGTTCATCTCCGGGGGGATATCGAGTTGCTCGCGCACGACGTCGGGATAACCGGCGATGGCCACCTGCACGCAGGTGCCCAATCCGCGTGCGGTCAACGCCAGCAGCAGCGTCTGCAGGAACATGCCGACACCGATGCTGTCGGCGTAACCGAGGTCGCGGTGCATGCACACGATGCCGCCCAGCGGTGCGCGGAAGAACTCCCAGTTGCGCAACACGGCGATGCGCCGGGCCTCGCTGTCATGGCGGGCAATGCCCATCGACCCGTAAACCTCCGCGCCCGTGTCACTCCGGAAGTGAGCGAACGCGGCGGGCAGTTGCGGGACGCGGGGCGGTTCGGCGCGCGCCTTTTCCAGCATGGCGGCGACCAACCGGTCCCGGGCCGCACCGGACACGAACACCATGTGCCATGGCTGCACGTTCGAATTCGACGGCGCGCGGATCGCCAGCTCCAGCGATTCCTCCACCAGGTGGCGCGGTACCGGGTCGGGCAGGAAGAGCCGCGTCGAATGCCGTTGCCGAATGGTGTCTTCGAGGTCGTACACAGCCTGTATCCCTGCCATCAATCCCGAACCACGATGACCGTCTTGCCGGGCCGCCGGCCCGGGCGGCCGCCGCTTTCGAAGGCCTCGCGGCCCTGCTCGAGCGGGAACGTCTCGGCGATCTCCACCCGCAACTGTCCCCGGTCAACCAGCGCCGCAAGCTCGACCAGCTGATCCCGATTCGGCGTGACGATGAAAAAGATTGCCGTGACGCCGTATTCGTCGGCTACGCCCGCCGGCGACGGCGCCGACAGGGTGACCAGCCGCCCGCCCGGGCGGAGCACCGGAAACGATCGGTCCAGCGTCTCACCGCCGACGGTGTCGATCACGACGTCATAGACGGCGTCTTCGAATGTCTCGGTGCGGACGTCGATCACCCGGACGGCACCGAACCCCCGGACGAGGTCACCGGCATCGCTGCGCACCGTGGCGGTGACGCGCGTACCAAGCATCGCGGCCAGCTGAACCGTCAAGGCGCCCACCCCGCCCGCGCCGCCGTGCACCAGCACGGCTTCACCCGGGCGCACGCCGGCGTGGTCGGTCAGGGCCTGCAGGGCGGTGAGGCCGGCCAGCGGCAGCGCGGCGGCGACGGCGTGCGAGACCGTCGAAGGCTTGGCGGCCAGGTCCCCCGCGGGGGCGCAGACGAATTCGGCCGCCGCACCGTCCCGGTCGAAGGGGATCAGCCCGTACACCTCGTCGCCGGGCGCGAAGTCCGTCACGCCCGGGGCCACGTCGGAGACCACGCCCGATACTTCATGCGACGGGATCACCGGCGTCCGGCTCACCCCGTCTCGGGTCCAGGTCTCCTCCCACGTCAACTCGTCGAACGTGATGGCGGCGGCGTGGACGGCCAGCAAGACTTCGCCCGCGGCCGGGGCCGGCACGGGCGTCCGCTCGACCACCAGCTGCTCCGGACCGCCCCGGTGCTGCGCCCGCAAGGCCCTCATCTCGGTCAAGGCAGTCGCCAATCGATGGGATCGGCGCCCATGCCCGTGAGCAGTTCGTTGGCGCGGCTGAACGGACGCGACCCGAAGAATCCCCGAGATGCCGACAACGGCGACGGGTGTGGCGACTCGATCGCCACACAATTGCCCTCGGCCAGAATCGGTTTGAGCGTCGAGGCGTCGCGGCCCCAGAGGATCGCCACCATCGGCTGCGAGCGCGCCGCCAGCGCACGGATCGCGCACTCGGTCACCGCCTCCCAGCCCTTCCCCCGGTGCGAGGCGGGGTTGCTCGGGCGCACGGTGAGCACCCTGTTCAGCAGCATCACCCCGCGCTCGGCCCACGGCGTCAGGTCGCCGGACGTGGGCTGCGGATGCCCGAGGTCGGCGGCGTACTCGTCGAAGATGTTGGCCAGGCTGCGCGGCAACGGGCGCACGTCTGGGGCCACCGAAAAGCTCAGGCCCACGGCGTGCCCCGGCGTCGGGTACGGGTCCTGCCCGACGATCAGCACCCGGACGCTGTCGAAGGGAAACGTGAACGCGCGCAACACATTCGGACCCGCCGGCAAGTACCTGCGCCCAGCCGCGATCTCGGCCCGCAAGAACTGGCCCATCGCGGCGACCCGATCGGCCACCGGCTGCAGCGCGGTCGCCCAACCCTGCTCGACGAGTTCGCTCAACGGCCGCGCCGCCGTCACCGGTCCTTTCGAAGCATCAAGGCTCATCGCGCCACCCTAACGGTCGTATGACTGCCAGCCGGCGTAGCCGGTCCACTGTTGTCCGTCGACAAGGACTTCGGCGTTTCCCTCGAGAACCCGCCCGATGATCCGCCATCCGGCGGGCGCGGGGCCGGGGAAACAGGCCACCAGGGCGTGATCTTCGCCGCCGCCGAGCACCCACGACCATGGGTCGGCGCCCGCGGCGGCGGCCGCAGCCCTCAGCGCGTCGTGGTCCGCGGTCAGCGCCGCCGTGGACAGGTCCATCGCCACCGCCGATGCCTCGGCGACGTGCCGCAGGTCGGCGACCAGGCCGTCGGAGACATCGATCATCGCTTGCGCTCCCCCGGCGGCCGCCGCCACGCCCTGCCCGTAGGGCGGCTGGGGAACCAGATGCCGGCGGCGCAGTGCATCGAATCCCTCAATCCCCTTGCCGAACAACGAAAGTCCGGCCGCCGAGCGGCCGAGTTCACCGGCGACCGCGATCACCGATCCCGCTTTCGCCCCGGACCGCAGCACCGGCGCGCGGCCGTCGAGGTCACCCAGCACCGTCACGGAGATCACCCATTGCGGGCAGCTGACGAGATCGCCGCCGGCGATGCCCGCGCCGATGCGCTGCGCCTCGTCCCACATGCCGCCGACCAGTCCGTCGACGTCGGCCGCCGGAGTGTCACCAGGCGCGCCGAACGCGACCACGAAGGCCGTCGGGCGCGCCCCCATCGCCTCGATGTCCGCGGCGTTCTGAGCGATGGCCTTGCGGCCGACGTCGCGGGGGGTCGACCAGTCCAGCCGAAAATGACGATCCTGCACGAGCATGTCGGTCGACACCGCGATGCGGCCGTCCCTGGCTTGCACCACCGCCGCGTCGTCGCCCGGCCCGACCGCCACCGCGGCCGGCTGCCGGCGGCCGCGCACCAAACGATCAATGACGGCGAACTCCCCGAGCTGCTGCAGTGTGGGTTCCGATGCGTCGTCGCGCACGCCACCTCCTCCGGCGCCTTCGTCCCCTGTGTGGGCCTCTGACGGGTCGCCGACCTGCGGTAAGTTGGTTTACTGCCCGCGCGAGCGGCCCGCGCCAGTGTAGAACCCTGCACCGCTGTGCCAGAGATAGGAGGTGCGCGGCGGTGACGACCGACCCCGATACCGGCCCCGCCGTCGACACGGGGCCACCGCCCGCGGTGATCATCGCGGCCATCGCGGTGGCCGTCGTGGCGATCGGCGTGATCCTGGTGATCGCGGCGAATCGTGAGGCGCCGCCGCAACCGGTCGCCGTGCCCGCCGCCCCGGCGCCGCAGGCCGACAGCCCCGCATGCCGGGCACTGGCCGGGGCGCTGCCGCAGCGGCTCGGCGACTATCAGCGCGCGCCCGTCGCCCAACCGACGCCGCACGGCGCCGCCGCGTGGCGGGCCGGTCCGGAGGGCGAGCCCGTCGTGCTGCGCTGCGGACTCGACCGTCCCGCCGAGTTCGTCGTGGGATCTCCGATTCAGGTCGTCGACCGCGTGCAGTGGTTCGCCGTGCGCCCAGAACAGCAATCCGCCGGTGACGCGGGCAGGTCGACCTGGTACACGGTGGATCGGCCGGTGTATGTGGCGCTCACGCTGCCGTCGGGATCGGGCCCGACCCCGATTCAGCAACTCTCCGAGGTGGTCGACCGCACCATCGCGGCGGTGCCCATCAACCCGGGACCGGCGGCCGGTTAGCGCAGGCCCACGCCCCGGGCCAACGCCGTTTCGACCATGGTCGCCAGCAGGGTCGGGTAGTCCACGCCGCTGGCCGCCCACATCCTCGGGTACATCGAAATCGTGGTGAACCCGGGCATCGTGTTGATTTCGTTGAGCACCGGCCCGTCGTCGGTGAGGAAGAAGTCGACCCGGGCCAACCCCTGACAGTCGATGGCGTTGAACGCTCGGACCGCCAAATGCCGGATGGCGTCGGCGATGTCGTCGTCAACCTTGGCCGGCACGTCCAATTCCGCTGCGTCGTCCAGATATTTGGTGGCGAAGTCGTAGAACGAATCCTCGCGTCCCCGCACCCCGGCCACCCGGATCTCGCCCAACGTGCTGGCTTCTATTGTGCCATCGGGCATTTCGAGCACGCCGCACTCCAGCTCGCGACCGGTGATCGCCGCCTCTACGATCACTTTCGGGTCGTGCCGGCGCGCGACCGCGACCGCGGCGGCGAGGTCCTCCCAGCGCGCCACCCGGGTGACGCCGATCGAGGAGCCGCCCCGGGCGGGTTTGACGAACACCGGCAGACCCAGCCGCTCGCACTCATCGGGTCGCAGGGTCGACCGCGACGGGCGCAGCACCGCGTACGGGCCGACCGGCAGCCCTTCGGCGACGAACAGCTTCTTGGTGAACTCCTTGTCCATGCCCGCCGCGCTGGCCAGCACGCCGGCGCCGACATAGGGCACGCCGGCCAACTCCAGCAGACCCTGGATCGTGCCGTCCTCTCCGTACGGACCGTGCAGCACCGGGAACACCACGTCGACGGACGCCAGGACCTCGCCGGCCCCGGACGAGAGGGAGACCAGTTGGCCGCTGCGCCGCGGATCCGCCGGCAGGGCCAGTTCGGTGCCCGACTGCGCGGTCACCTCCGGCAGCCGCCGGTCGCTGATGGCCAGCGCCTCCGGGTCGCCGTCGGTGAGCACCCACGACCCTTGCGGGGTGATGCCGATCGCGACCACCTCGAACCGCTCGGGGTCGAGATTGCGCAGGATGCTGCCCGCGGACACGCACGAGATGGCGTGCTCGTTGCTGCGCCCGCCGAAGACGACGGCGACGCGCACGCGGCTTCCGCTGGCACTCACAACCTAAAGAGGCTACCGGTTGTGCGGCACGCGGGCCGGGCGGCGGGCCGCTAGCTGGGGTTTCGGTCGCCGCGCGGCAGTCACTCTGGCTTGGTCCTGCGGCCCAGCAGCAGGGCCATCGCCTCGTCCACCGACAACCCCTTGTGACAGACCCGATGCACGGCGTCGGTGAGCGGCATCTCGACGTCGTAACTGGACGCGAGCGCCAGCACCGACTCGCTCGACGTCACGCCCTCGACGACGTGCCCTTCCCTGGCCTGCATCGCCGATTCCATCGTCCCGCCGCGACCCAGGCGTTCACCGAAGGACCGGTTGCGCGACTGCGGCGACGTGCACGTCGCCACGAGGTCGCCCACCCCGGCCAGGCCGGCCAGCGTGGCGCCCTTGGCGCCGAGCGCGATACCCAGCCGGATGATCTCCGCCAGGCCCCGGGTGATGATCGCCGCCGCGGTGTTTTCGCCAAGCCCGACGCCGGCCGCCATGCCGCACGCGAGCGCGATGACGTTCTTGCACGCCCCGCCGACCTCGGTGCCGACAACATCGCTGTTGGTGTACGGGCGGAAATACCCGGTGTTCAGCATGCGCTGCAGGGCGACCGCGCGCCCGGAGTCGCTGCACGCGACGACGGTGGCGGCGGGCTGACATTCGGCGATCTCGCTGGCCAGGTTGGGCCCCGAGACGACCGCGACCTGAGAGGGATCGACACCCGTCACCGAAACGATGACCTGACTCATCCGCATCAGCGTGCCCAGCTCGATGCCCTTGGCCAGGCTGACCAGGGTGGCGCCGTCGGGTATCAACGGCGCCCACCCTTCGAGGTTGGCGCGCATCGTCTGCGCGGGAACCGCCAGCAGCACCGTCGAGGCAAAGCCCAGCGCCTCCGCGGCGTCGGTGGTCGCGCGGACGTTCGCCGGCAGTATCGCGCCGGGCAGATAGTCGGGGTTGGAGCGGGTGGCGTTGATCCGGTCGGCCACGTCGGATCGACGGGCCCACAGCATGACCTCCGCGTCGGGCTCGCCGGCCTCGACGAGCACCTTGGCCAGCGCGGTGCCCCACGCCCCGGCACCCATGACCGCGACGGCGCCCTTCGAACCGGTCATCCACCACCCCCGTCTGTCGTCTCAGCGTGTTGCAGCCGCTACACCCTAGATCAGCGGCCGTTACGCGAGCTAGCGCGTCCGCCTTCAGCGGCCGCTGGCAGGATGAGATCTCATGAGCGGCACACGAGCCGACGAAACGGGTAGAGACGTCGCCCTGATCGTCGCCGTCAAACGGTTGGCCGCGGCCAAGACGAGGCTGGCCCCGGTGTTCTCGGCACGCACCCGGGAGAACGTGGTGCTGGCCATGTTGATCGACACCCTGACCGCCGCGGGCCGCGTCGGTTCACTGGGCTCGATCACCGTCATTACGCCCGACGAGGCCGCGGCCGCCGCGGCGACCGAGCTGGGCGCCGAGGTGCTCGCCGACCCGACACCCGAGGGGCACGGCGACCCGCTCAACAACGCCATCGCCACCGCCGAACGGGCGGTGGGCGGCTTTTTCCCGAATGTCGTTGTGCTGCAGGGGGATTTACCGGCGCTTCAGACGCAGGAGCTGGCCGAGGCGATCGCCGCCGCGCGTCATCACCGGCGCAGCTTCGTCGCCGACCGGCTGGCGACGGGAACCGCCGCCCTCTTCGCCTTCCGCGCCCCGCTGGATCCGCAGTTCGGTGCCGATTCCTCGGCGAGACACCGACGTTCGGGCGCGATCGAGCTGACCGGTGCGTGGCCCGGCCTGCGCTGTGACGTCGACACTCCCGACGACCTCGCTACCGCGCGCCGGCTCGGGGTGGGCGCGGCGACCGCCCGCGCCCTCGCCCACCAGTGACTCAACCGGTCGCGCGGCGCACCTGTCCGCGCGGTGAACGTCGGCCCAACGGCGAATGGATGTCCGTCGAGCGCTAGCAGCATCGGCGAGTGATGAGCAATGATCGCAGGGTGACCGAAATCGAAGCTGAGGCGCGCCCCGAAGAGAACTTGTGGCACCAAGGCGACTCGGCCGTGGCAGCGCCGCCCGCCGCGACGCCGGCCGCGCTCACCGACCTGCCGGAGGACCGCTATCTCAACCGGGAGCTGAGCTGGCTGGACTTCAACGCCCGCGTGCTGGCGCTGGCCGCGGACAACTCGTTGCCATTGTTGGAGCGGGCCAAGTTCCTGGCGATCTTCGCCTCCAACCTCGACGAGTTCTACATGGTCCGGGTCGCCGGCCTCAAGCGTCGCGACGAGATGGGGCTGTCGGTGCGCTCCGCCGACGGCCTGACGCCGCGCGAGCAACTCGCGCTGATCGGCGAACAGACGCAGCGGATCGCCACCCGGCACGCGCGGGTGTTCCTCGATTCGGTGCGACCGGCGCTCGCCGAGGAAGGCATACATATAGTCACGTGGGCGGATTTGGAGCAGGGTGAGCGCGACGAACTGTCCACCTATTTCCACGAACAAGTCTTTCCCGTTCTCACGCCGCTCGCCGTCGATCCCGCTCACCCCTTCCCGTTCGTCAGCGGGCTGAGCCTGAACCTGGCGGTCATGGTGCGCCAGCCCGAGGACGGCGGCCAGCACTTCGCGCGAGTCAAGGTGCCCAACAACGTCAATCGCTTCGTGGAGCTGGGCGCACGCGATACGGATGACAGCGAAGGCCCCACCATAATTCGCTACCTGCCTATGGAAGAGCTGATCGCGGCCTTCCTGCCGGTGCTGTTCCCCGGCATGGAGATCGTCCAGCATCACGCTTTCCGCATCACCCGCAACGCGGACTACGAGGTCGAAGAGGACCGTGACGAAGACCTGCTGCAAGCGCTGGAACGGGAATTGGCGCGCAGGCGGTTCGGGTCGCCGGTGCGACTAGAGGTCGCCAACGACATGACCGAGAGCATGCTGGAACTGCTGCTGCGCGAACTCGACGTGAACCCGGGTGACGTCATCGAGGTGCCCGGCCTGCTCGATCTGTCGTCGTTGTGGCAGGTCTACAGCCTCGACCGGCCGGCACTCAAGGACCCGGCGTTCGTTCCGGCCACCAGTCCCGCATTCGTCGACCGCGAGACGCCCAGGAGCATCTTCGCCACGCTGCGCGAAGGCGATGTGCTGCTGCATCATCCGTATGAGTCGTTCTCCACCAGCGTGCAGCGATTCATCGAGCAGGCCGCCGCGGACCCGAATGTGCTGGCGATCAAGCAGACGCTGTACCGCACATCCGGTGACTCGCCGATCGTTCGGGCGCTCATCAACGCCGCCGAGGCCGGCAAGCAAGTGGTGGCGCTTGTGGAGATCAAGGCGCGCTTCGACGAGCAGGCCAACATCCGCTGGGCGCGCGAGCTGGAGCAGGCGGGCGTGCACGTCGTCTACGGATACGTCGGGCTCAAGACGCATTGCAAGACATGCCTGGTGGTCCGCCGCGAGGGTTCGACGATCCGGCGCTACTGCCACATCGGAACCGGCAACTACAACGGAAAGACGGCGCGACTGTACGAGGACGTCGGTCTGCTGACCGCGTCTCCCGAGATCGGGGCCGACCTGACGGACCTGTTCAATTCGCTGACCGGCTACTCCCGCAAGGTCTCCTACCGCAACCTTCTGGTCGCCCCGCACAGCATTCGCACCGGCATCATCGATCGCGTCGAGCGTGAGATCGCCGCCCACCGCGAGCACGGCGGCGGCCGGATCCGGCTCAAGATGAATGCGCTCGTCGACGAGCAGGTCATCGACGCGCTGTACCGTGCGTCGATGGCGGACGTGCGGGTGGAGGTGGTGGTGCGCGGCATCTGCGCGCTGCGCCCCGGCGCCGAAGGATTCTCGGAGAACATCGCGGTCCGTTCGATTCTCGGTCGCTTCCTGGAGCATTCCCGCATCATGCATTTCAATCGCATCAACGAGTTTTGGATCGGCAGCGCAGACATGATGCACCGCAACCTCGACCGGCGCGTCGAGGCGCTGGTTCAGGTGAAGGATCCCAGGCTGACCTCATACCTGGACGACCTGTTCGAGTCCGCGCTGGACCCGTCCACCCGGTGCTGGGAACTGGGGCCCGACGGACAGTGGATCGCGTCACCGCAGGACGGCCACACCGTGCGCGACCACCAAGTGTCGTTGATGGAGCGACACCGCAGTCCGTAGCCCCTGCGTGGTGATTTACGGTTGTTCTCCGGCCGCACCGCAAACGTGTGCGCGGCCCCGACCGAATTGACCTGCAGGAGTTGAGTTGCCGACCAAGAGCTCGTCCACCGCTCGGCGTCCGGGAAGCCGGATCGTGTACGCCGCCGGCGCGGTCTTGTGGCGGCCGACCGATTCCTCCAACCCCGGCCTCGAGCTCGCGGTGATCCACCGCCCCCGCTACGACGACTGGTCGCTGCCGAAGGGGAAGGTGGACCCGGGCGAGACGGCGCCCGTCGCCGCGGTGCGGGAGGTGTGCGAGGAGACGGGACAGCATGCGGTCCTGGGCCGGCGGCTCGACATGGTGAGTTACCCGATCGAGGCGGGCGTCAAGAAGGTCTACTACTGGGCGGCGCGCAGCACCGGCGGGGACTTCATCCCCGGCAACGAGGTCGACGAATTGGTCTGGATGCCGATACCCGAGGCACTCAAGAAGCTCAGTTATTCACATGACCGAAAGATGTTGCGCCACTTCATGAAACACCCTGCAGACACGCATTCGGTGGTGGTGGTGCGGCATGGCACGGCGGGACGGAAATCACGGTTCAAGGGCGACGACACCCAGCGACCGCTGGACAAACGGGGACGCGCGCAGGCCGAGGCACTGGTTCCGCAGCTGCTGGCGTTCGGCGCCACCGACGTGTACGCGGCCGACCGCCTGCGCTGCCACCAGACGGTGGAACCGCTGGCCGAGGAATTGGGCGTGACGGTGCACAACGAGCCGACCCTCACCGAGGAGTCCTACGGCAAAAGCCCCAAACGGGGCCGGCAACGAATGCTCGAGATCGCCCAGCAGGAAGGCACACCGGTCATTTGCACTCAGGGCAAGGTGATCCCGGACTTGATCGCGTGGTGGTGCGAACGGGACGGGATACGTCCCGACAAGTCGCGCAACCACAAGGGCAGCACCTGGGTGCTCTCACTCTCAGGTGGCCGGCTGGTGGCGGCCGACCACATCGGCGGCGCGCTGGCCGCCAACGTGCGAGCCTGACACGCGAATACCCTTCGGGCGCACCGCTGCGACCCGAAGGGTATTCGCGTTGAGAACTCGGCTGTTGCCTTAACGGCGACCGCGACGCGCGGTGGCCTTCTTGGCGGGAGCCTTCTTCGCCGCGGTCTTCTTGGCCGGAGCCTTGGTCGCGGCCTTCTTGGCCGGAGCCTTCTTCGCCACGACCTTCTTCGCCGCCGTCTTCTTGGCCGGAGCCTTCTTCGCCACGACCTTCTTGGCCGGGGCCTTGGTGGCGGCCTTCTTGGCCGGAGCCTTCTTGGCGGCGGGAGCCCTCTTGGCCGGAGCCTTCTTGGCGGGGGCCTTCTTCGCCGCGGCCTTCTTGGCGGGAGCCTTCTTGGCGGCGGTCTTCTTGGCCGCGCCGCTTGCCACTACACCACGCTTCACTGCAGGTCCTTCCGACGGGAGACGCTGTGCGCCAGAGACAACCGCTTTGAATTGAGCACCGGGACGGAACGCCGGGACGGAGGTCGGCTTTACCTTCACCGTCTCGCCGGTACGCGGGTTGCGGGCCACCCGGGCCGCGCGGCGCCGTTGCTCGAAAACACCGAACCCGGTAATGGTGACGCTGTCGCCCTTGTGCACGGCACGCACAATGGTGTCGACGACGTTCTCGACGGCGGCGGTTGCCTGCCGACGGTCGGTGTTCAATTTTTGAGTGAGCACATCTATGAGCTCTGCCTTATTCATCCAATCCCTCCGACGCTAGTGGTCCTCGATTTGAACCGACTAGTGCACACGGTAAACCCTCACCCAGCAAATTTCCAAGAGCCACGCGCAATTTCAGGGTCGGACAATCCGAGGTTTCGCAATCCGGTTGCCGCCCTTGACCGGTGGCGGGCCTTGGAAATCGGCCCGGTTTAGTTAGGTGAGCGAGAAGAAATTCCGGCGTTCCCGACCGTTCAGGAGGCGGGCAGAGTGCGCGGTTTCCACTGCGGATAGGTGGCCTCGTA
Organism: Mycobacterium sp. 852002-30065_SCH5024008; assembly: GCF_001665645.1. Lineage (NCBI taxonomy): Bacteria > Bacillati > Actinomycetota > Actinomycetes > Mycobacteriales > Mycobacteriaceae > Mycobacterium > Mycobacterium sp. 852002-30065_SCH5024008. The sequence goes on from NZ_LZSZ01000011.1 coordinate 36,094, forward strand.
AGATTCGATTTTGTCGAGTTTCCGCAGCGTAAGGGCTATATCGTCGAGGCCTTCGAGCAATCGCCAGGCCGTGTGGTCGTCAATCTTGAACGGCAACACCGTCGTTCCCGCGGTGATATTTCGATCTTGAAGATTGGCAGTGATTTCCAGTCCCGGACTCTGCTCGATGAGCTTCCAAAGGAGTTCCACGCCGTCCTGAGAAACTTCGGCCGCCAAGAGGCCCGCCTTGCCGGCGTTGCCCCGGAAGATGTCACCGAATCGAGACGAGATGACCACCCGGAACCCGTAGTCCATGAGCGCCCACACCGCGTGCTCGCGCGACGAGCCCGTCCCGAAATCGGGGCCGGCGACCAGGACTGTCCCACGGTCAAAGGGGCTGAGGTTGAGGACGAATGAGGGATCCGAGCGCCAGCTGGCGAACAACCCGTCCTCGAAACCGGTTCGGGTGACCCGCTTCAAATACACCGCCGGAATGATCTGATCGGTGTCGACATTGGACCGCCGCAACGGCACACCGATACCGGTGTGGGAGTGAAATGCTTCCATGCGAATCTCTTCTTCTCGGTTGGGTCAGTTCAAATCGGCCGGGGCAGACAATGTGCCGCGAACCGCTGTCGCGGCGGCCACGGCCGGTGACACCAGATGCGTGCGGCCGCCTTTCCCCTGGCGCCCTTCGAAGTTGCGGTTGGACGTCGCCGCGCACCGCTCCCCCGGCGCCAGCTGGTCCGGGTTCATTCCCAGGCACATCGAGCAGCCCGCCTGTCGCCACTCGGCGCCCGCTGCGGTGAAAACCTCGCCCAGCCCTTCGGCTTCGGCCTGCGCGCGTACTCGCATGGACCCGGGCACCACGAGCATCCGCACCCCGGGGGCCAGCTTGCGGCCGCGCAGCACGTCGGCGACCACCCGCAGGTCTTCGATACGACCGTTGGTACAAGAGCCCACGAAGACCGTGTCGACCGCGATATCGCGCATCGGAGTGCCCGGCCGAAGGTCCATGTAGGCCAAGGCTTTCTCGGCGGCCTGCCGCTCGGCGTCACCGGTCATCAGCTCCGGGTCGGGCACGGCCGCGGCCAGCGGCACGCCCTGCCCAGGATTGGTTCCCCACGTCACGAACGGGCTCAACGATGTTGCGTCGAGGTGCACCTCGGTGTCGAAGACGGCACCGGGGTCGGTGTGTAGCTCCTGCCAAGAGCGCATCGCCGCGTCCCATTGCGCCCCCTGCGGCGCGTGCGGCTTGTCGCGCAGGAATTCAAAGGTGGTGGCGTCCGGGGCCACCATGCCCGCTCGGGCACCGGCCTCGATGCTCATGTTGCAGATCGTCATCCGGCCTTCCATCGACAGCGATTCGATGGCACTGCCGCGGTATTCGATGACGTGCCCCTGCCCGCCGCCGGTACCGATCTTGGCGATCAAGGCGAGAATGATGTCCTTGGCCGATACACCGGCGGGCAATTCGCCGTCGACATTGACCGCCATCGTTTTGAACGGCCGCAGCGGCAAAGTCTGGGTGGCGAGCACGTGCTCGACCTCCGAGGTGCCAATGCCCATTGCCAGTGCGCCGAATGCGCCGTGCGTCGACGTGTGACTATCACCACAGACAACCGTCATTCCCGGTTGGGTCAGACCCAATTGCGGCCCGACGACATGCACGATGCCCTGCTCGATATTGCCCATCGGATAAAGACGAATGCCGAATTCGGCGCAGTTGCGGCGCAACGTCTCGACCTGGGTGCGCGACACCGGGTCGGCGATCGGCTTGTCGATGTCAACGGTGGGCACGTTGTGATCCTCCGTGGCCAGCGTCAGATCGGGCCGTCGCACCGGCCGGCCGGCCAGCCGCAGCCCGTCGAAGGCCTGCGGGCTGGTGACCTCGTGCACCAGATGCAGATCGATGTAGATCAGGTCGGGTGCGTCGCCGCTCCCTTTATCCACAACGTGGTCGGCCCAGACCTTTTCGGCCAGAGTGCGCGGCTTGCCGGATCCCATCTGAAAATTCGCCTCTTCCCTCATCTGCGGCTCGCCGATCGATCATGGGCTGTGATCTCAGAATGCGAGACGCTAGTATCTCCTTGTGAGACAGCATAGCGGCATCGGCGTCCTCGACAAAGCCGTGGATGTCCTGCACACCATCGCCCAATCCCCGTGCGGATTGGCCGAACTGTGCGAACGAACCGGATTGCCCAGGGCCACCGCGTATCGGCTGGCCGCAGCGCTGGAGATCCATCGCCTGCTCGCCCGCGACGACGAAGGGCGCTGGGGACTCGGTCCGGCCGTCACCGAGCTCGCCGCCCATGTCAACGATCCGCTGCTGGCCGCCAGTGCGGGGGTGCTTCCCCTGTTGCGCGAGACCACCGGGGAAAGCGTGCAGCTGTACCGCCGCGAGGGCACCGAACGGGTCTGTGTGGCCGCCCTGGAACCCGCTGCGGGCCTTCGCGATACGGTCCCGGTGGGGGCGCGATTGCCGATGACGGCGGGCTCGGGCGCCAAGGTGCTGCTGGCCCACAGCGACGCGACGACGCAAAAAGCGGTGCTACCGGCAGCGAAATTCACCGAGCGCACCCTGGCCGAAGTGCGGCGGCGCGGCTGGGCACAAAGCGTGGCCGAGCGCGAGCCCGGGGTGGCGAGCGTGTCGGTTCCCGTGCGCGACAGCCGCGGAGCCGTCATCGCCGCCATCTCGGTGTCGGGACCCGTCGACCGCATCGGCCGGCGCCCCGGCGCGCGCTGGGCCGCCGATCTGCTGTCCGCGGCCGAAGCGCTCACCCGCCGGCTCTGAACGTCGCGGGGGCGCTTTGTCTGCCACCAGCGCACACTCGGCCGCATACGGCCTGACAGACTGACCGCCATGGGAACCAATCAGCGCGCGAGCATCGTCATGTCCGAGGACGAAATCGCCGACTTCGTCGTCAAGAGCCGCACCGGGACGCTGGCTACCATCGGCCCCGACGGCCAGCCGCACCTGACCGCAATGTGGTACGCCGTCGTGGACGGCGAAATCTGGCTGGAGACCAAGGCCAAGTCGCAGAAGGCGGTCAACCTCAAACGCGATCCCCGGGTGAGCTTCCTGATCGAGGACGGCGACACCTATGACACCTTGCGTGGAGTGTCCTTCGAAGGCGTCGCCGAGATCGTCGACGACCCCGGCGTCTCACACCGGGTCGGGGTCAGCGTGTTCGAGCGTTACACCGGGCCCTACACCGAAGAGATGAAACCGTTCGTCGAGCAGATGATGAACAAGCGCGTCTGCGTGCGCATCGTCGCCCAACGCGCCCGCTCGTGGGATCACCGCAAACTTGGCCTGCCGGCCATGCCGGTGGGTGGATCCACGGCACCGGCAGTGCTGGGCACTGGCCAATAATTTTTTGTAGCCCCGATGGGATTCGAACCCACGCTACCGCCGTGAGAGGGCGGCGTCCTAGGCCGCTAGACGACGGGGCCGGACACGATCCGGAGAGTCAGCATAGCTCACACTCAAAGGCCCACCTAATCGCTTGAGGTGGCGAGATTTTGCTGGGGTACCAGGACTCGAACCTAGAATGGCTGAACCAGAATCAGCTGTGTTGCCAATTACACCATACCCCATTGGCTGCCTAAAACCGCTGGTCAGCGGTCATTCAGGGCCGTATCGAGCTGCTCGGAAGACCGCTGCTGCCAACCGTTGTCGGCCTTTGTGAGCCGCAGTGCAGACTACCAAAGACTCCCGGCACAATCCGCATGCGAGGTCCTCGCCTATCCGGCTACCGTTCCGCGTGCGGCGCCCAGCCGCTGCAAGCTGCGGTCACGGCCGAGCAGCTCCAGCGATTCGAACAATGGCGGGCTGACCGTCGTTCCCGTGGCGGCCACCCTGATCGGACCGAACGCCTTGCGTGGTTTGAGGCCCAGGCTTTCGATGAGCGCGCCCTTGAGGGCGGCCTCGATCTGCGCCGTGGTCCAGTCCGTCACGCCGCCCAGCGCCGCCAGCGCGGCGTCCAGCACCGCGGCCGCGTCCGGACCGAGCTCCTTGGCGGCGGCCTTGGGGTCGATGGCGTATTCGTCGTCGTTGAGGAACCTGAGCAGTTCCCACGCGTCGGCGAGCACGACGATGCGTGTCTGGACCAGGTCGGCGGCGGTGTCAAAGGCCGCGGCGTCTAATCCGAGGCGGTGGCCGTGAACGTCGAAGTAGTCGCGCAGCCGGCCCGCGAAATCCGCCGGCTCAAGCATGCGGATGTGCTCACCGTTGAGCGCGTCGGCCTTCTTCTGATCGAAGCGGGCCGGATTGGAATTGACGTCGACGACGTCGAACGCGGCGACCATTTCGTCGAGACTGAACAGGTCATGGTCGTCGGCGATCGCCCAGCCGAGCAACGCGAGATAGTTCAGCAGCCCCTCGGGGATGAAGCCCCGGTCGCGGTGAGCGAACAGATTCGACTGCGGGTCGCGCTTGGAGAGTTTCTTGGTCCCCTCCCCCAATACCGTTGGCAGGTGCGCGAACTCCGGGATGCGATCGGCGACGCCGATCCGGATCAGCGACTTGTACAGCGCGAGCTGGCGCGGCGTCGAGGGCAGTATGTCCTCGCCCCGCAGCACGTGGGTGATCTTCATCAGCGCGTCGTCGCACGGGTTGACCAAGGTGTACAACGGATCTCCGTTGGCGCGGGTCAACGCGAAGTCCGGCACGGTGCCCGCGGCGAAATTGGTGGGTCCGCGCACGAGATCGTGCCAGCCGAGGTCTTCGTCGGGCATGCGCAGCCGCACCACCGGCTTGCGGCCCTCCGCCAGGAACGCGGCGCGCTGGGCATCCGTCAGCTGCCGGTCGAAATTGTCGTACCCCAGTTTGGGGTTGCGGCCCGCCGCGATGTGGCGCGCCTCAACCTCTTCCGGTGTCGAGAAGGCGTAGTAGGCCTCGCCCGCTTCCAGCAGCTTGGCCACCACGTCGCGGTAGATCTCTTTGCGCTGCGACTGCCGGTATGGGCCGTATGGCCCGCCGACCTCGGGCCCCTCATCCCAGTCGAGGCCCAGCCAGCGCAGCGCGTCGAGCAGCGCCAGATAGCTTTCCTCGCTGTCACGTTCGGCGTCGGTGTCCTCGATGCGGAAGACGAAGGTGCCACCGGTGTGCCGCGCGTAGGCCCAGTTGAACAGCGCGGTGCGGACCATTCCGACGTGCGGGGTACCGGTGGGCGACGGGCAGAACCTGACGCGGACTTTCGTTTCGGTAGTCACGACTTTCCCTTACGGACCACGGGATTGGTGAGGGTACCGATGCCCTCGACGGTGATGGAGACGGTGTCGCCGTCCTCGATCGGACCGACCCCGGCCGGCGTTCCGGTGAGGATGAGGTCGCCGGGCAGCAGGGTCATCACGGCCGAGATCCACTCGATGATGGCGCCGACGTCGTGGATCATCAGCGAGGTACGGCTGTGTTGCTTCACCTCGCCGTTGACGTCGGTTCGGATTTCGAGATCGGCCGGATCGACGTCGGTGACGATCCACGGACCCACCGGACAGAAGCTGTCGTGCCCCTTGGCCCGGGTCCACTGGCCGTCGGCTTTCTGTTGGTCGCGGGCCGACACGTCGTTCCCGATGGTGTAGCCCAGGATGCTGTCGGCGGCCTCGGCTGCCGAGACGTCCTTGCAGGGCCGCCCGATGACCGCGGCCAGCTCGCCCTCGAAATGCACGGGTGATGCGTTGGCGGGCAACCGGATCGGCACGTTCGGGCCGACGATGGCCGTATTGGGCTTGAGGAAGATGATGGGATCCGGCGCAGCGGGCCCGGTGAGCTCGGTCATCTCGGCGATGTGATCGGCGTAGTTCTTGCCGATGCAGACCACCTTGCTGGCCAGTATCGGAGCCAACAGCCGCACATCGGCCAGCGGCCATGACCGGCCGGTGAAGTTCGGCGTGCCAAAGGGATGCTCGGCGATCTCGCGGGCGATCATGGCGGCGGGATCGGCGAGTTCGCCCTCGATGCTGACGAAGGCGACACCGTCCGGGCTGGCGATTCGACCAAGGCGCATTTCGTTGAGCCTAGTGATGGCCGGTAGCGCCCGGCATAGCCGGTCACCGCAATGACGGCGGGCACACGAGTATTACCAGCGGTTCTCCCTGCGTGTGCAAGCATTAAGGATGCAAACGGGGACGGCCACGACACGGGAGCTGGGCGCGCGCGGGCGCTGGTCCATCATGGTCGTATCGCTGGTGGCCACGGCGAGTTCCTTCCTCTTCATCAATGGCGTCGCGTTCTTGATTCCCTCGCTACAGACGGCGCGCGGAATCCCGCTCGACGAAGCCGGTCTGCTGTCCTCCATGCCGAGCTGGGGCATGGTGGTGACACTGGTGCTGTGGGGCTACGTGCTCGACCGCGTGGGCGAGCGGATGGTGATGGCCGCGGGTTCGGCACTCACCGCGGTGGCGGCCTACGCCGCGGCGTCGGCGCATTCGATGGTGTTGATCGCCGTCTATCTGTTCCTCGGCGGCATGGCGGCGGCCAGTTGCAATACCGCCGGCGGGCGGCTGGTGTCGGCGTGGTTCCCGCCGCACCAACGCGGCCTGGCCATGGGCTTCCGCCAAACCGCGCAACCCCTCGGAATCGCCTTGGGAGCGCTGGTAATTCCCGAGCTGGCCGAACACGGGCCGGCTGCGGGGCTCAGATTCACGGCCTTGGCGTGCGCGTTCGGGGCGGTAGCGAGTGCGGTCGGCATCATCGATCCGCCGCGCAAGCCCCGGGAGAAGGCCACCAATTCCGAACTGGCCAGCCCGTACCGAGGGTCCTTGGTGCTGTGGCGAATTCACACGGTGGCGGGCCTGATGATGGTCCCGCAGACGGTGACCGTCACGTTCATGCTGGTATGGCTGATCAAGAATCTGCACTGGTCGGTCGCGGCCGCCGGCAGTCTGGTGACCCTTTCGCAGCTGCTGGGTGCAATCGGCCGCGTCATGGTGGGCCGCTGGTCCGACCGCATCGGCTCGCGCATGCGACCTGTCCGCATCATCGCGGGCGCCGCCGCCGTCACCCTCTTCCTTCTGGCCTGGGCCGACTTCCTGAATTCGAGTTGGCAGGCGCCGCTGATGGTCGCCATTTCGGTGATCGCCGTGCTGGACAACGGTTTGGAGGCGACGGCCATCACCGAATTCGCCGGGCCGTTCTGGAGCGGACGCGCCCTCGGCATTCAGAACACCACCCAGCGGGTGCTGGCGGCGGCCGCGCCGCCGCTGTTCGGTGCGTTGATCACCGCCGCGAAATACCCGAACGCGTGGATATTGTGCGGACTGTTTCCGGTGGCCGCGGTGCCGTTGGTGCCGACGCGGTTGCTCCCGCCCGGCTTGGAAACTACAGCCCGGCGGCAATCCGTCCGCCGACTTCGGTGGTGGCGAGCCGTTCGCTCCCACGCGTTGCCAGGTAGGCCTCGACAGCCCGATCCACCCGTCTAGCCGCATCGTCCTCGCCGAGATGGGCGAGCAGCAACGCCACCGACATGATCGCCGCGGTCGGGTCGGCGATGCCCTGACCGGCGATGTCCGGCGCGCTGCCGTGCACCGGCTCGAACATCGACGGGTTGGTCCGGGTGGCGTCGATATTTCCGCTGGCGGCCAAGCCAATTCCACCGCACACCGCCGCCGCCAAGTCGGTGATGATGTCACCGAACAGGTTGTCGGTGACGATCACGTCGAAGCGACCGGGGTCGGTGACCATGAAGATGGTGGCGGCGTCGACGTGTTGGTAGGCGACCTCGACGTCGGGGTAGTCCTCCCCGACCTCGGCCACGATCCGCGACCACAGCTTCCCGGCGAAGGTCAACACGTTGGTCTTGTGCACCAGCGTCAAGTGCTTGCGACGGCGCTGGGCACGTTCGAAGGCGTCGGCCACCACGCGTCGCACGCCGAAGGCGGTGTTCAGGCTCACCTCGGTGGCCACCTCGTGCGGCGTTCCGGTGCGAATCGCGCCGCCGGTGCCGGTGTAGGGACCCTCGGTCCCCTCGCGCACCACCACGAAATCGATGTGAGGATTTCCGGCGAGCGGGCTGCTCACGCCGGGATACAGCCGACCCGGCCGCAGGTTGACGTGATGATCCAGCTCAAAACGCAGGCGCAGCAACAGACCCCGCTCCAGCACACCGCTGGGCACCGACGGGTCGCCGATCGCCCCGAGTAGAATGGCGTCGTGCTGGCGCAGCTCGGCGAGCACCGATTCCGGCAGCAACTCACCGCTGGCGTGAAAACGCCGGGCGCCCAGGTCGTAATCGGTCTTCTCGACCCCGGGCAACACCGCGTCAAGGACTTTGAGCGCCTCGGCTGTCACTTCCGGTCCGATACCGTCGCCGCCGATAACAGCCAACTTCATGAGCGCCGCTCCTCCTCATCGCTTCGCTCTGCATCGTCGCCGGCGCACTTCACGACAGATCAACCACCTCAAGCTTGTTGGCGCCCACCGCCGTGCCGATCGCCGACCGCACCTCGCTCGGCACGTCGCGGTCGAGCCGCAGCAGGATCGTCGCACCCGGCCCCTCGGCATCCTCGGAAAGCTGCGCGGCTTGGATGTTCACGCCCGCCGAGCCGAGCAGAGTGCCGATCTTGCCCAGCGCCCCGGGCTGGTCGATGTAGTTGATCACCAGGTTGGTGCCCCGCGCCCGCAGGTCGAAGTTGCGGCCGTTGATCTGCACGATCTTCTCCACCAGCTGCGGCCCGGACAGGGTTCCGGCGACGTTGACGGCGGTGCCGTCGGGGGCTACTGCGCGCACGTCGACGACGCTGCGGTGGTTCGGGCTCTCCGAGGCCTTGGCGAGTTCGGCGGTGATGCCGCGCTCTTCGGCCAGCGCCGGTGCGTTGACGAACGTGACCGGCCCCTCGACCACCGCCGAGAACAGACCGCGCAGAGCCGAAAGCTTCAGCACCTCAACGTCTTCGGAGGCCAGCTCGCCGCGCACCTGCACCGACACCGACACCGGCGGCCCGTCGGACAGCGAGGCGGCCAGCACCCCGAGCTTGCGCACCAGGTCCAGCCAGGGCGCCACCTCTTCGTTGACCACGCCGCCGCCGACGTTGACGGCATCGGGGACGAATTCACCGGCCAGCGCGAGCTTCACGCTTTCGGCGACGTCGGTGCCCGCCCGGTCCTGCGCCTCGGAGGTGGACGCGCCCAGGTGCGGCGTGACCACCACCTGCGGCAGCTCGAACAGCGGGCTATCGGTGCACGGCTCCTTGGCGAAGACGTCGATACCGGCCCCGCGAACGTGTCCGCTGCTCACCGCTTCGGCCAGCGCGGCCTCGTCCACCAGGCCGCCGCGGGCGGCGTTGACGATGATGACGCCCGGCTTGGTCTTCGCCAGCGCTTCCTTACCGATCAGGCCCGCCGTCTCGGGCGTCTTCGGCAGGTGCACCGAGATGAAGTCGGCGCGGCCGAGGAGGTCGTCGAGGGGCAGCAGTTCGATGCCCAGCTGAGCGGCCCGGGCCGGCGAGACGTATGGGTCGTACGCGATGAGGTGGGTGCCGAAGGCCGTCAACCGTTGGGCGACCAACTGCCCGATCCGGCCCAGCCCCACCACCCCGACCGTCTTGCCGAAAATCTCGGTGCCGTTGAACGACGACCGCTTCCAGGCGTGCTCGCGCAGCGAGGCGTCGGCCGCCGGGATCTGCCGGGCAGCGGCCAAGAGCAGCGCCAACGCGTGCTCGGCGGCGCTGTGGATATTGGAGGTGGGGGCGTTGACCACCAGCACGCCGCGCTCGGTCGCGGCGGCCACGTCGACGTTGTCCAGTCCGACCCCGGCGCGTGCGACGATCTTCAGCTTGGGCGCGGCGGCCAGCACCTCGGCGTCGACGGTGGTGGCCGAGCGCACCAGCAGCGCGTCGGCCTCGCCCACCGCGGCCAGCAGCTTTTCCCGGTCCGGCCCGTCTACCCAGCGCACCTCTACCTGGTCTCCCAGGGCGGCGACAGTCGATTGGGCGAGTTTGTCGGCGATCAATACAACAGGCAGATTCACCCGGCCAGCCTAACGGCTGCCTTCGACGGCCATCGACGGGCTCACCACTGCCGTCACCTGCGCCGACACACGCTTGGGGAGCGCGTCATCGCGATCCTAGGATGCGCTCGTGACCAAACTCGCGATCATCTACTACTCGGCCACCGGTCATGGCACCGCGATGGCGCAGCGCGTGGCCGCCGCGGCCGAGTCGGCGGGCGCCGAAGTCCGCCTGCGCCACGTCGCCGAAACCCGCGACCCCGAGTCGTTTGCCCAGAACCCGGCCTGGACGGCGAATTACCAAGCGACGAAGGATCTTCCGGCCGCGACCGGTGAGGACATCGTCTGGGCCGATGCGGTGATCTTCGGTTCGCCGACCCGCTTCGGCTCTCCCGCTGCGCAATTGCGCAATTTCCTGGACTCGCTGGGCGGGCTGTGGGCCGAGGGCAAACTCGCGGACAAGGTGTACGCGGCGTTCACGTCTTCCAACACCGTGCACGGCGGTCAGGAGACCACGCTGCTGTCGCTCTACATCACGCTGATGCATTTCGGTGGCATCATCGTCCCGCCGGGATACACCGACCCGCTGAAGTTCGTCGACGGCAATCCGTATGGGGTGAGCCTGGTCTCGACGCACGACAACATCAACGAATGCGACGAGGCCACCGAGAACGCCCTGGATCACCTGGCCCGGCGCGTGGTGGCAGTCGCCGGGCGCCTGGGTTCTTGAGTCGCGACACTGAATCTACGCACACGACACGCCGCGGTGGGTGTGCGTAGATTCAGTCTCGACGATCAGCGAGCGGCTACGCCGTCTCGGTGATGGGCCGGTCGACCCAGCTCATCAGGTCGCGCAGCTTCTTGCCGGTGACCTCGATGGGGTGCTCGGCGTTCTCCTTGCGCAGCTGCTCGAGTTGCTTGTTGCCGCCCTCGACGTTGGCGACCAGCTTCTTGGTGAAGGTGCCGTCCTGGATGTCGCGCAAAATCTCTCGCATCCGCTCCTTGGTGCCGGCGTCGATGACCCGCGGCCCCGACAGGTACCCGCCGAACTCGGCGGTGTCGGACACCGAGTAATTCATCCGGGCGATGCCGCCCTCGTACATCAGGTCGACGATCAGCTTCAGCTCGTGCAGCACCTCGAAGTAGGCCATCTCCGGCGGATAGCCGGCCTCCACCATGACGTCGAAACCGGTCTTCACCAATTCCTCTGTGCCACCGCACAACACGGCCTGCTCACCGAACAGGTCGGTTTCGGTTTCGTCCTTGAAGGTGGTCTTGATGACGCCGGCCCGAGTGCCGCCGATGGCCTTGGCGTAGGACAGCGCGAGCGCCTCGCCGTTGCCGGTCGGGTCCTGGTCGAGCGCGATCAGGCACGGCACGCCCTTGCCGTCGACGAACTGACGGCGCACCAGGTGGCCGGGCCCCTTCGGGGCGACCATCGCGACGGTGACGTCGGCGGGCGGCTTGATCAGACCGAAGTGGATGTTGAGGCCGTGCCCGAAGAACAGCGCGTCACCGGGCTTGAGGTTGGGCTCGATGTCGTTCTTGAAGATGTCCGCCTGCGCGGTGTCGGGCGCCAACAGCATGATGACGTCGGCCCACTTGGCCACCTCGGCGGGGGTGTCGACGTCCAGGCCCTGCTCCTCGACCTTGGCCCGCGACTTCGAACCCTCCTTCAGCCCGACGCGCACCTGCACACCGGAGTCGCGCAGGCTCAGCGAGTGCGCGTGCCCTTGGCTGCCGTACCCGATCACACCGACCTTGCGGCCCTGGATGATCGACAGGTCTGCGTCGTCGTCGTAGAACATTTCTAGTGCCACTGTTGAATATCTCCTTGTGTGTTACTTGGCCGTGGCGATGCCGCGCGGACCGCGGGACAACGACACCACTCCCGATTGGACTATCTCGCGTATACCGAACGGTTCCAGCACCCGCAGCAGCGCCTCGATCTTGCCGCGATCACCGGTCGCCTCGATGGTCAGCGCCTCGGTCGATACGTCAATCACCTTGGCGCGGAACAGGTTCACCGCTTCGATCACCTGACTGCGGGTGCCCGCGTCGGCGCGCACCTTGATCAGCGCCAGCTCGCGCGACACCGCGCCACCCTCGTCGAGCTCGACGATCTTGATGACATTGATCAGCTTGTTGAGCTGCTTGGTGATCTGCTCGAGCGGGGTCTCCTCGGCGCTGACCACAATCGTCATGCGCGACATGTCCTTTTGCTCGGTGGCGCCGACGGCCAGCGACTCGATGTTGAAACCGCGCCGGGAGAACAGCGCCGCCACGCGCGCGAGCACACCGGGCTTGTCCTCCACCAACACCGACAGCGTGTGCGTGTGCATCAGGCGTGCCCTTCGCTCTCGTCGTCGAACAGCGGGCGAATGCCGCGGGCGGCCTGTATCTCGTCGTTGCTGGTGCCGGCGGCCACCATCGGCCACACCTGCGCGTCCGCGCCGACGATGAAGTCGATCACCACCGGACGGTCGGTGATCGCCCGGGCCGCCTTGATCACGTCTTCGACGTCTTCCTCACGCTCGCAACGCAATCCGACACAACCCAACGCCTCCGCCAGCTTGACGAAGTCCGGGATGCGATGCGAATGCGTGGCCAGGTCCGTCTGCGAATACCGCTCCTGGTAGAACAGCGTCTGCCACTGGCGCACCATGCCCAGGTTGCCGTTGTTGATCAGTGCCACCTTGATGGGCACGCCTTCGATCGCGCAGGTGGCCAACTCCTGGTTGGTCATCTGGAAGCAGCCGTCGCCGTCGATGGCCCAGACCTCGGCCTCCGGGCGAGCCATCTTGGCCCCCATGGCCGCCGGGATGGCGAACCCCATGGTGCCCAGTCCGCCGGAGTTGATCCAGGTGCGCGGGTTCTCGTACGAGATGAACTGCGCCGCCCACATCTGGTGCTGGCCCACCCCGGCGACGTACACCGCGTCCGGGCCGGCGATTTGACCCAGCTTCTCGATGACGTATTCCGGACCGAGACTGCCGTCGCTCTGCGGGTCGTAGCTCAGCGGGTAGGTGGACTGAACGCTGTCCAGGTAGGCCCACCAGTCGGTCATGTCGACGTTGCCCGGAATGTCGTAGTGCCGCAGCATCGCGATCAGGTCGGTGATGACCGCTTTGACGTCGCCGACGATCGGAACGTCGGCATGGCGGTTCTTGCCGATCTCGGCCGGGTCGATGTCGGCGTGAATGACCTTGGCCTCCGGCGCGAAGGTGTCGAGCTTGCCGGTCACCCGGTCGTCGAAGCGGGTGCCCAGGGCGATCAGCAGGTCGCTGCGCTGCAGGGCCGCCACCGCGGCGACGCTGCCGTGCATGCCGGGCATGCCCATGTGCTGGCGATGGCTGTCGGGGAACGCGCCTCGTGCCATCAGCGTGGTGACCACCGGGATGCCGGTGAGCTCGGCCAGCTCGCGCAGCTGCTCGGTCGCCTCGCCGCGGATGACGCCACCGCCGACGTAGAGCACGGGCTTGCGGGCGTCCGCGATCAGCTTGGCGGCCTCGCGAATCTGCCGGTTGTGTGGCTTGGTGTTCGGCTTGTAGCCGGGCAGGTCCATGCGCGGCGGCCAGCTGAAGGTGCATTGCCCCTGCAGCACGTCTTTGGGGATGTCGACGAGCACCGCGCCGGGACGGCCCGAGGCGGCGATGTGGAAGGCCTCGGCCATCACCTGGGGGATCTCGTCGCCCGAGCGGACCAGGAAGTTGTGCTTGGTGATCGGCATCGTGATGCCCGAGATGTCGGCTTCCTGGAAGGCGTCGGTGCCGATCAGGGTGCGACCGACCTGGCCGGTAATCGCGACCACGGGCACCGAGTCCATTTGGGCGTCGGCCAGCGGCGTGACGAGATTGGTGGCGCCGGGGCCCGACGTGGCCATCATGACGCCGACCTTGCCGGTGGCGTGCGCATAGCCGCTGGCGGCGTGGCCGGCGCCCTGCTCGTGGCGAACCAGCACGTGCCGAAGCTTTTTCGAGTCGAACAGCGGGTCGTAAACCGGCAATACGGCGCCACCGGGAATCCCGAAGATGACCTCGACGCCGAGCTCCTCCAGCGACCGGATCACCGACTGGGCGCCGGTAAGTTTCTCGGGCCCAACACGTTTCGGCTTTTTGGTGGGGGCGGCCGCAGGGGTCTCCGCCGCGTCGGAGGCGACGTCGGCGGCACGCTCTGGCTGTGTGGCGTGCTGCCTGGTGGGTGCGCTCACTGTCTTTCGTCCTTATTCAGTCTGGGAGTTTCGCTGGGAGCAACAAAAAACCCCCGACAGCTCATCTGCTGCACGAGGGTTGCGCGTTGGTCTGGATAGCTTCAAATGCCGAAGAGGCTAGTCAGGCACCAACGCGCCGACTAATTACTACGAGCATCCCGGGCTGTCCGGCGGTATCCATAACGTCCGACGGTAGCCTTCGCACAGCTCAGCCGTCAAATCCGCTACTGTCGGCCCGCGCGGAGATCCGGTGCCCCTTGCCGGGTGAAATGATGGTCGAGTGGCTACCGGTTCGTCTTCCCACACGCCCGTGGTGATCAAGGTCTCCCCCATCGCGCACCTGGCCGTCGGATTCTTGACCCTGGGGTTGCTGATACCGGTGATGCTGTGGCCGCTGTCCGTGCCGCTGCTGGTGATCCCCGTGCTGCTGTCGGCAATGATCGTCCGGCTGCGTACCGTCGCCGACGACCGAGGCGTGACGGTCCGCACGCTGCTGGGCAGCCAGACGGTGCAGTGGGGTGACATCGACGGGCTGCGGTTCCATCGGGGCTCCTGGGCACGCGCGCACCTCAAGAGCGGCGCGGATTTGCGGTTGCCCGCGGTAACGTTCGCGACCCTGCCTCAGCTGACCGAGGCCAGCTCCGGGCGCGTGCCCAACCCCTATCAGTAAGGGGTCAGGCGATCGGGTTGACCCCGTTGAGCAGCACCCACACCGCGATGCCCGCCGCGATGCCCACCAGCAGCGCGACGAACGACCCGATGAACGGGCGATGGGCCCAGCCCCGCCGCGCGTCGAGCCCGTAACGGCCGGGTCCGCACAGGATGACCGCGACGGCCAGGACGATCAGGGTGATCTGGTATTCGTGCCCGTCCGGCAGGAAGTACGTGAAGGTGTGCGGATGCGGGCGCGCCGTGATGGTGGCCAGCAAGCCGTTGATCAGGAAGGCCAGCGCACCGGCCGCGGCCAGCGGGGTGAACAGCCCCAGCACCAGCAGCACACCGGCGACGAGCTCACCGCCCGCGCTGACGTAGGCGAGGATGTCGGCGTGCTGGTAGCCGACGTCGGACAGCGAGTTCTTGAACCCGCCCACCCCGGAGCCTGTCTCTTATACACATCTGACGCTGCCGACGATCGCATA
>NZ_LZSZ01000012.1:0-592 GCF_001665645.1 Mycobacterium sp. 852002-30065_SCH5024008
GATGTGTATAAGAGACAGCCGCAGCCCGGTTTGTGGCGTGTCCGTTTGGAGGGGCGGGGGCGCGGATGTATCGGACCGGGGATTTGGTGTCGTGGGGTGTTGATGGGCAGTTGCGCTATGTGGGGCGTGCTGATGAGCAGGTCAAGATCCGCGGGTATCGCATCGAACTCGGTGAAATCCAAACCACACTAGCCAGCTTGGACGGGGTGGACCAGGCGGTGGTGATCGCCCGCGAGGACCACCCCGGGGATAAGCGGCTGGTCGGCTATGTCACCGAATCGGGTTCGGGGACAGTGGATCCGGACGCCATCCGCACGCAGTTAGCGGATCGGCTGCCGGGCTATATGGTGCCGGCCGCGATCGTGGTGCTCGACGCCCTACCCCTGACGGTCAACGGCAAACTCGACACCCGCGCCCTGCCCGCCCCCGACTACACCGGCGTTCGATACCGCGCACCGGGCAGTCTTCTCGAGGAGGTGCTGGCCGGCATTTATGCCCAAGTGTTGGGTGTGGACCGCGTCGGGGTCGACGACTCGTTCTTCGAGTTGGGTGGGGATTCGTTGTCGGCGATGCGGCTGATCGCGGCGGGCCT
>NZ_LZSZ01000013.1:0-1305 GCF_001665645.1 Mycobacterium sp. 852002-30065_SCH5024008
ATGCGATCGTCGGCAGCGTCAGATGTGTATAAGAGACAGGCCACATACAACTCACCGACCACCCCCGCCGGCACCGACTTGAGCCACCTGTCCAAGACGAACATCGCCGCCCCCGGTATCGGCGACCCAATCGGCACCACCTGAGATTCGGGGGTGAGCGGAGTGCTGATCGACGCACATACCGTGGTCTCCGTCGGCCCATACGCATCGATCATCACCCGCCCTGGTGCCGCCCACAGATCCACCACCTCAGCCGGACACGCCTCACCGGCCACCACCAATGCCACCGACTCCAACCCCTCCGGTGACAGCATCGCCACCGCCGAAGGAGTCTGACTCAACACACTGACCTGCTCAGCAATCAGTAACGCATGCAACTCTTCTGGAGAGCCGGCCACCGACTCGGGCACCACCACCAACCGGCCCCCACCCAGCAGGGCGCCCCAGATCTCCTCAACCGAGGCATCGAAGGCATACGAATGCACCTGCGCCCACACTGGTGCCGGTGCCGCCAAATCCCCATCCAATGACCCCAGCAACTGGGTGACGTTGTGGTGGGTCACGGCAACGCCTTTGGGCACCCCGGTGGTGCCCGAGGTGTAAATCAGATACGCAAGATCCTCAGCAGCCGGGGCCGGCAATGGGGTACTGGGTTGAACATCGATGGCGGGGTCGTTGACATCAATGACCGCCACGTGATGACCGTCGACCCGCGCGGCCAGCCCGGTGGTGGTGATCGCGGCGATCGGGGCGGCATCGCCGAGCATGAACCCGATCCGCGCTGTGGGCAGGCCCGGGTCGATCGGCACGTAGGCCGCCCCAGACTTCAAAACCCCTAGGATCGCGATGATGGCCTGCGCGCCACGTTCCATCAGCAACCCTACGCACTCACCCGGGCCCACCCCACGGGCAACCAGGAAGTGCGCCAACCGATTCGCGGCCTCATCCACCTCGCGATAGGTCCACGACCGGTCCCCGAAACTCAGCGCCACCGCCTCGGGCGTGCGCGCGACTTGGGCGGCAAACAACGCCGGGATCGACACCCCCGACACCGCCGGACGGTCCAACACCGCCCGGTTACCCCACCCCTCCAGGCGGACACGTTCCGAATCGTCGAGCAGATCGATCGAGGACACCGGCCGCGACGGGTCAGCGGTCATTGTCTCCAGCACCCGTTGGAATCGGGTGATCAGGGTGTGGATGCTGTCGGGGTTGAAGAGGTCGGTGCGAAACTCCACTACCCCGCTGATTCCGGCCGGCTGCCCCGCCTGGGTGAAGTTCTCGGCCAGGGTGAAGGTCACATCC
>NZ_LZSZ01000014.1:0-26956 GCF_001665645.1 Mycobacterium sp. 852002-30065_SCH5024008
GATGTGTATAAGAGGACGCGGATCGTGCAGGTCGCGCCGGCCAAGCTGACCGACGTCATCCCCGGCAGTTGCGTCAACGTGCGGGCCACCCCGCAGAGCGCGCCGACCGGTGGCGCGATCACCGCGCAGGCGGTGACCATCACCTCCGCAGTCGACGGCAAGTGCCCGCCGCCGGCGGGCTTCTACGGCACGGTCACGTCGGTCGCTGGTGACACGATCGCGGTCAACGGCATCGGCGCGCAGGCGAACCCGACCACCGTGACGGTCGCCAACTCGACCTCATACCAGCTGCAGACTCCGTCGGACGCCCAGGCGATCGCGAACGGCAAGTGCATGGGGGCTCAGGGAATTCAGGACGCCGGCGTGCTGCACGCGATGACCATCAGCCTGCAGACGTGCCCGCCGATGGGGCATCCGCACCACCACCTGCACCTGCCGCATCTGCCCTTCCACCTTTAGCGCTTTAGGGCGGGTGCAGATTCAGACGGTAAAACCGAGGGCACGCAGCTGTTCGCGCCCGTCTTCGGTGATCTTGTCGGGCCCCCACGGCGGGTTCCACACCCAGTTGATCCGCAGCTCGTCCACCAGCCCGCTGCTGACGAGCGCGCTGCGTGACTGGTCCTCGATGACGTCGGTCAGCGGGCAGGCCGCCGAGGTCAACGTCATGTCGATCAGGGCGACGGTTCCCTCGTCGCCCTCTTCCACGTTGAGGCCGTAGACCAGTCCGAGATCGACGACGTTGATGCCCAATTCGGGGTCGACGACGTCGCGCATCGCCTCCTCGAGGTCGGCAAGGAATTCGTCATCCGGTGCGGCGGTCTCGCTCATTTTCTTCCTCCTCGAAGTCCGCGCCCCTGTCAGTGCAAGCCTGGGCCAATGCGTCCTTGAACGCCATCCATCCCAGCAGTGCGCATTTCACCCGGGCCGGGTATTTGGCCACTCCGGCGAACGCGATCCCGTCACCCAGGATCTCCTCGTCACCCTCGATGGTGCCGCGCGAGGACACCATTTCGGTGAAAGCGGTGATGGTGTGCAGCGCCTCGGGCACCGTCTGACCGATCACCTGCTGGGTGAGCACCGAGGTGGCCGCCTGGCTGATCGAACAGCCTTGGCCGTCATAGGAGACGTCCGCGACGCGCCGACCGTCGTCGGACAGCGCAACCCGCAGCGTCACCTCGTCACCGCAGACCGGATTGACATGGTGGACCTGCGCGCCGAACGGCTCCCGCAGCCCGCGGTGCTGCGGATGCTTGTAGTGATCGAGGATCACGTCCTGATACATCTGCTCCAGGCGCACTGTCACTGTCTCCCAAAGAATTCGAGCGCGCGCCGCACTCCGGCCACCAGCCGCTCGACCTCGTCGGGGGTGTTGTACACGGCGAACGACGCCCGGGCGGTGGCCGCCACGCCGAACCGGCGGTGCAGCGGCATCGCGCAGTGATGCCCCACGCGCACCGCGACGCCCTCGTCGTCGAGCACCTGCCCGACGTCGTGCGCGTGCACGCCGTCGACGACGAAGGAGACGGGCGAGCAACGGTTTTCCATGGCGGTCGGCCCGACGATACGCACGCCGTCGATGCCCGAGAGGCCCTCGAGGGCCGCGGCGACCAGCTCGCGCTCGTGCGCCTCGACGGCGTCCATGCCGATGGCGTCCAGATAGCGCGCGGCCGCGCCCAACCCGACCACCTGGGAGGTCATCGGCGTGCCGGCCTCGAACCGTTGCGGCGCGGGCGCGTAGGTCGACGCCTCCATCGTCACCGTCTCGATCATCGACCCACCGGTGAGAAACGGCGGCAGCTGCGACAACACCTCGCGACGGGCGTAGAGCACGCCGACCCCGTTGGGGGCCAACATCTTATGCCCGGAGAAGGCGGCGAAGTCGACGCCGAGCGCGTGCAGGTCGACCGGCTCGTGGGGCACCGACTGGCAGGCGTCCAGCACCGTCACCGCGCCCACCGCGTGAGCGCGACCGACCAGTTCGGCCACCGGCGCCACCGCGCCCGTCACGTTCGAATGATGGCTGAAGGCAACGACTTTCACGCGCCCGTCAAGCTCCAGCGAGTCCAGGTCGATGCGCCCGTCGTCGGTGACCCCGTACCAGCGCAGCGTGGCACCGCTGCGGCGGGCCAGCTCCTGCCACGGGACGATGTTGGCGTGGTGCTCCAGCTCGGTGGTGACGATGACGTCGCCCTCGCCCACGGCTCGGTCGAACCGCTTGTCGCCCAGCACATATGACGCCAGGTTCAGCGCCTCGGTGGCGTTGCGGGTGAACACCAGCTCGTCGGCATCGGCGCCGACGAACGCGGCGATGTCCGCGCGACCCTGCTCGTAGGCGTCGGTCGCCTCCTCCATCAGCTGGTGCGCACCACGATGCACCGCGCCGTTGGAGGTGATCAGAAACTCGCGCTCGGCGTCGAGCACCTGCAGCGGGCGCTGGGACGTCGCGCCGGAATCCAGGTACGCCAACTGCTTTCCGCCGCGCATCACGCGCTTCAAGATGGGGAAGTCGGCGCGAATCGCGTCGACGTCCAGTGCTGTCCCCGTCATGCTTAAGCCCCTGCGGCCGCCGCTTCGGTGAAGCGCACGTAGCCGCTCTCCTCGAGTTCGTCGGCCAGCTCCGGCCCGCCCGATTCGACGATCCGGCCCCCGACGAACACGTGCACGAACTGCGGCCGGATGTAACGCAAGATCCGGGTGTAGTGGGTAATGAGCAGGATGCCGCCGTGCTCGGCCTCGGCGTAGCGATTCACGCCCTCACTGACCACCCGCAGCGCGTCCACGTCCAGACCGGAGTCGGTCTCGTCGAGGATGGCGATCTTGGGCTTGAGCAGGCCCAGCTGCAGGATCTCGTGGCGCTTCTTCTCACCGCCGGAAAACCCCTCGTTGACACTGCGTTCGGCGAACGCCGGGTCGATGTCGAGGTCGCTCAAGGCGGCCTTGACCTCCTTGACCCAGTGCCGCAGTTTCGGCGGCTCGCCGCGGACGGCGGTCGCGGCGCTGCGCAGGAAGTTCGACATCGACACGCCCGGAACCTCGACGGGGTACTGCATGGCCAGGAACAATCCGGCACGGGCGCGCTCGTCGACGCTCATGTCCAGGACATTCTGGCCGTCCAGCGTGATCGACCCGGACGTCACCCGGTACTTCGGGTGACCGGCGATCGCGTAGGACAGCGTCGACTTGCCCGAGCCGTTGGGCCCCATCACCGCATGCGTCTCACCGGAATTCAAGGTCAGGTTGACGCCGTTGAGGATGGGGATCTCGCGGCTTCCCTCGGGCGCGTTCGGGTCTTCGACGCTGACGTGCAGGTCTTTGATTTCCAATGTCGTCATGACGCTGTTGTCTTCTCCGTGATTTCCAGTTCGTGTTCGATGGCGGCGGTCAGGCGCTCCCGGATGTCGGGCACGGCGATCTTCGAGATGATCTCGCCGAAGAAGCCGCGCACCACCAGCCGGCGCGCCTGGTCTTCGGGGATGCCGCGGGCACGCAGGTAGAACAGTTGCTCGTCGTCGAAACGCCCTGTGGCACTGGCGTGCCCGGCGCCGACGATTTCGCCGGTCTCGATCTCCAGGTTGGGCACCGAGTCGGCGCGCGCCCCGTCGGTGAGCACCAGGTTGCGGTTCACCTCGAAGGTGTCGGTGTCGGTGGCCTCGGCGCGGATCAGCACGTCGCCCACCCAGACGGTGTGGGCGTCGGGCCGCTGCGATGTCGGATCCCCTTGCAGCGCACCCTTGTAGAGCACGTTGGACTTGCAATTGGGCTGCGCGTGGTCGACCAGCAGCCGCGACTCCAGGTGCTGCCCGTCGTCGGCGAAGTACAACCCGAGCAGCTCCGCGTCTCCGCCCGGGGCGGCGTAGCGCACGTTGGCCGACATCCGCACCACTTCGCCGCCCATAGTGACGGCGACGTGCCGCAGCACCGCGTCCTTGCCCAGCCGGGCGTGCTGCGCGGAGAGGTGAACCATGTCGTCGGCCCAGTCCGCGATCCACACGACGGTGAGCCGGGCGGCGTCGTCGACGATGAATTCAACGTTGTCGGCGTAGGTTCCGCTCCCCCGATGGTCGATCACCACGACCGCCTCGCCGAGTTCGGCGACGCTGATCTGCAGGTGCCCGTATGCCACCGCACCGGCGCCGGGGCCCGTCACGGTGATGTTGACCGGCTCGGCGATCTGCGTGTCACGCCCGATGCTCACCAGCGTCGCGGAGTTGAACGACGAAAATGCTTGCGCCGCAACGCGGTCGGTGGGCGCGCCGCCGCGGCCGAGTCGTTGGTCGCCGCGGCGGACGGTTTCGACCTGCAAGCCCGGCTGTTCACTGACGCTGATCTGCGCCTTGCCGGTCGCTTGAGCCGAGCCGTCGTGCAAACCGCGCAGCCGACGCAGCGGGGTGAACCGCCAGAGTTCGTCGCGCCCGCTGGGCACCTCGAACGCGTCCACGTCGAAGGACGCGAACAACTCGCCCTTGTTCAGGGCAGCAGCGGCGGTCAATTCGCGCTTCCCCACCTCATCGCTACGCTCTGCATTGTCGCTGGCGCGGGTCATCCGACCGCGCCCTCCATCTGCAACTCGATGAGCCGGTTGAGCTCCAGGGCGTACTCCATGGGCAGTTCCTTGGCGATCGGCTCGACGAAGCCGCGCACCACCATCGCCATCGCCTCGTCCTCGGTCAGTCCGCGGCTCATCAGGTAGAACAGCTGGTTGTCGCTGACCTTGGAGACGGTGGCCTCGTGGCCCATCGTGACGTCGTCCTCGCGGATGTCGACGTAGGGGTAGGTGTCGCTGCGGCTGATCGTATCGACTAGCAGCGCATCGCATTTCACGCTGGAGCGCGACCCGTGTGCGCCCTTGTTCACCTGCACCAGGCCGCGGTAGGAGGTGCGGCCGCCGCCGCGGGCCACCGACTTGGAGACGATGTTGCTCGACGTGTTCGGCGCCAGGTGCAGCATCTTGGCGCCGGCGTCCTGGTGCTGGCCCTCCCCGGCGAAGGCGACTGACAAGACCTCGCCCTTGGCGTGCTCCCCGGTCATCCACACCGCCGGGTATTTCATGGTCACCTTGGACCCGATGTTGCCGTCGACCCACTCCATGGTGGCGCCGGCCTCCGCGCGGGCGCGCTTCGTGACCAGGTTGTAGACGTTGTTCGACCAGTTCTGGATGGTGGTGTAACGGCAACGCCCACCGGGCTTCACGATGATTTCCACCACCGCGGAGTGCAGCGAGTCCGACGTGTAGATGGGCGCGGTGCAACCCTCCACGTAATGCACGTAAGCATTTTCGTCGACGATGATCAGCGTCCGCTCGAACTGGCCCATGTTCTCGGTGTTGATCCGGAAGTAGGCCTGCAGCGGGATGTCGACGTGCACGCCGGGCGGGACGTAGATGAATGATCCGCCGCTCCACACCGCGGCGTTGAGCGCGGAGAACTTGTTGTCCCCGGCCGGGATCACGGTGCCGAAGTACTGCTGGAACAGCTCGGGGCGTTCCCGCAACCCGGTGTCGGTGTCGAGGAAGATGACGCCCTGGGCCTCCAGGTCCTCGCGGATCTGGTGGTAAACCACCTCGGACTCGTACTGGGCGGCCACACCGGCGACCAGGCGCTGCTTCTCGGCCTCCGGGATGCCCAGCCTGTCGTAGGTGTTCCGGATGTCCTCGGGCAGGTCATCCCAAGAGGCGGCCTGCTTTTCGGTCGAGCGCACGAAGTACTTGATGTTGTCGAAGTCGATGCCCCCGAGGTCCGAACCCCACGTCGGCATCGGCTTGCGCTCGAAGATGCGCAACGCCTTCAGCCGCGTCTGCAGCATCCATTCGGGCTCGTTCTTCTTCGCCGAGATGTCGCGGACCACCGCCTCGGACAGCCCGCGCTGGGCGCTCGCCCCCGCGACGTCGGTGTCCGCCCAGCCGTAGCCGTACCGGCCCAGCGAGGCGATCGCCTGCTCCTGGGTCAACGGCTCAGCAGTGGCCTTTTGGGCCTCTGGCGTGAGGGTCATAACGACGCTCCTTCGATGCTCGTGGTGTCGGTCATGTTGCGCCGCTCCTCCTCATCGCTTCGCGATGCATCGTCGCCGGCGCGGCGCGGGCTGGGCGCCGGGGTCAGAGGTACGTGAGTGGTGCAGGCGCAGTCCCCGTTGACGATGGTCGCCAACCGCTGCACGTGGGTCCCGAGCACCTCGGCCATGGCCTGCTGCTCGGCCTCACACAGCTCCGGGAATTCCTCGGCGACGTGGGACACCGGGCAGTGGTGCTGGCAGATCTGCACGCCGTGGATCGGGCCGCCGACCCGTGTCGTGGTGGCGACGTACCCGGCCTTGGTCAGCGCGCCGGCCACCCGTTCGGCGGCCGCCTCGACTTCGGCGTCGTCGTCGCTGTCCGCCGCCGGCACGCCGGACAGGATCGCGTCGATTCGACGCCGGGCGAACGTGCGGACCGCATCCTCCCCGCCGATCTCCCGCAGCTGCCGCATGGCGGCCGACGCGAGGTCGTCGTAGGCGTGCTCGAGCTTGGCGCGGCCCGCCGCGGTGAGCCGGAAACGCTTGGCGGGGCGCCCGCGACCCACCTGCTGCCAGGACGCGGCGGGCACCGCCTCGGCGTCGCCCGCCTCGATCAGGGCGTCGAGATGGCGCCGCACGCCGGCGGCCGTCAACCCGAGCCGGTCGCCGATCTCGCCGGCGGTGATCGATCCCGATTCCACCAGCAGGCGCACGATGGCGCGCCGGGTGTGGCCGTCCCGCACCGCGGCGGCCGCTGCACCCACGGCAGCGTCGTCGAGGTCGGTTCGGATTTTCACAACACCAGTGTGACGCAATTCCGGGGATCGGTCTACCAAGGGTGCCCTGAGCGGGCGTTGCGCTGGTCACACTCCGCCCACTTTGGGACCTTCGCCCATAGTGGCCGGCCCGCCGCGCCGAATAGCGTCGGCGGTGGTATTGAAATCTCCCAAAGAAGGAATTGACATGGCTCAGACGACTGAATCGAAGTCCGTCGCATCGTATTCGACCGACCTGCTCGACGAGGTACGCGAATCGGCCAAAGCCGGCCAGCACGCCGCGGCGGAGGCGCTTCGGGCGTTCCACAAGACCCTTGACGAGGCAATCCCGGAGGCCGTGCAACCGCTGCGCACCAAGATTGTCGACGCCGCTATCGAACTGGCCGACAAGCTCGTCGCCGCCCAGTATCAGTTCAACCGCAGGCTGGTCTCGACCGCGGATCGGGCGCTGAGCAAGGCTGACGGCGAACAGAAGTAGCCAGGGCGGGGGTTTTCGCCGGCTCGCCTTCGGTGATGCGGATCAACCGCCTTCATGCGGGCCGTGTTCGTCGATAGCCGGATTCGCGGCACGGGCTAATGCCGCTGTGGCCGAACGCAATTCGTTGGCGGATTCCAACCTTGCGGGAAAGCCGACCCGGGCGTAGGCCACCCCGCGGGGGGTGTGCACCCGCAGGTCCAGGCCGTAGCGGTCGACGCCGGTACACAGTGCCGTGTCGGTGTCGGGGTAGCCGCCGAAGATTCGGGCCATGGCGGCCAGCGAGTCGGCGTGGTCGGCGTTGAGATGTGCGAGGGCCCGGGCGGCCGCGGGCGCAACCGGATCCGGGGAGGCGGCCGCGTACTGATCGCCGGTGGCCGAGTCCATCCGACCGTATCCACCTACCCAGCGCACCCGCTGAACCCGTAGCACCCACAGGCTGAAGTCGCTGAAGTCCAGGTAGTGCCGGGCGGCGGGGACCGCCGTCAGGTATGCCGCCCGGGCGTCGCCGTGCTCGGACCCCGCGGGCTTCGCGACCATTCCGGCCAGGGTGATTCGGCTGCCGGCCAGCGGGTCGGTGTCGCCGCTCGCCGCCACGATCGACAGGCTGGCCCTCGGGTCCCGCGCGAGGTTGCGGCCGTGCTCGGCCAGGCTCGAGACGCACAGCACGGGCATCCCGTCCAGCAGTCCATAGGCCACCAATGACGCCCACGGGTCGCCGTCAGCGGTCAACGTGGCCAGCGTGGCGACGTTGGTGGCGGCGGCGATGCTGCGGGCCTGCTCCGCCGCGGACGGGCGGGCCTCGTTAGTCGGCGAGCGCAGGGGTGGCGGCACGGAGGGTGCGTCCCCTGGGTCGCCATGGTCGCGAATCGCCACGAAGGCGAGGCTAGCGCGAAGGGCCTTGTCAACCGGATGCAGCGCCTCGCCGCCGCGCCGAGCCCGGCCGTCGCGCCGATCTCCGTGACTCGTCTCAGCCGATCGGCCGCCACGCAACGATTACCGCGTCCCGGTACCAGCCGACCCGATTGCGGACCTGGACTCCGATGAGGTTCTGGGCGCTGACCCGGCTGTCGATGATGTGATCGTCGTCGACGTAAATGACCACGTGCGAGGCCTCGGCACTTCCGTTGGGGTGCAAGTAGATCAGATCCGCGGGCTGGAACGGTCCCTCTTTCGGGATGCGTCGGCCCATCGGACCGGCGGTGCCCTCCGCCTGTTGGTGGACATTGCCGCCGAACTTGATGGCCAGGCCGTAGTTGTAGGTCCAAGCGGTGAAATTGGAACAGTCCAGACCTCGTCCCGGACCCCAGGCCGTCGGCCCGGGTGGGGCCTCGGCATCGGGATTCTCTTCGGACACACCGGCATAGGTCGAGGCCGGTGGTTCCCAGCCGGGGATGTGATGGTGGCGGTATTGCAGCCCCAGCGGATTGCCGGGCGCGTAGATGTAACGCATCGCCACCGCGAGGATCCGTTCCCGCTTCCAGGCGGCGGGATCGCAACGCGCATTTTGCGGAATGCCCGGCGGCGGCAGGGCTTTTGCCCGTGGTCCCCATCCCCTGTTCACGTATTGGCCCTCGGCGTCGGTGCGGTACCACTGGGCCGGAGGATCGTCGGTTTGCGGCAGCGCGTCGCGGCTGGCGAAGTCCGCCGTCAGCGAGTCCCAGCTGCAGGAGAAGCGGTAGGACACCTCACCGTTGTCGCCGCGAGCCAACCCAGTCGGAGTTGCCAGGCACAGCACCGACATCAAGGAAAGGACCAACCGTCTTCGATGCCTCAATGAGCCTCCGACCGGTGTGATGGCGGCGGCGAGCCAACGGGCGGGGGGCCCCGACGGCTACGCTGCTCTGATGGCAGCCCGCCACCACGTGCTGAGCTCGTCGATCGCCAGCTTGCATGGCGACGAGCAGGCGGTGGGCACGCCGCTGAACGATAGCGAGCTCACCGCGCTGCTGCGCACCCGCCTGTTCGGCGCCACCGGCACCATCCTGATGGCGATCGGCGCGCTGGGCGCCGGGGCCCGGCCCGTCGTGCAGGACCCCACCTTCGGGGTGCGGTTGCTCAACCTGCCGTCGCGGATCCAGACGGTGTCGCTGACGATGACGACGACCGGCGCGGTCATGATGGCGCTGGCCTGGCTGATGCTCGGCCGGTTCGCGTTGGGCAGCAGGCGAATGTCCCGAGGCGACCTGGACCGCACCCTGCTGTTGTGGACGCTGCCGCTGCTGATCGCGCCGCCGATGTACAGCAAGGACGTCTACTCGTACCTGGCCCAGAGCCAGATCTCTTTGGAAGGGCTCGACCCCTACCGGGTGGGGCCGGCGTCCGGACTCGGCCTGTCCCACGTCTTCACGCTGTCGGTCCCCACGCTGTGGCGGGAGACGCCGGCGCCCTACGGCCCGCTCTTCCTGTGGATCGGGCGCGGCATCTCGGCGGTCACCGGGGAGAACATCGTCGCCGCCGTGCTGTGTCACCGACTGGTGGAGCTGATCGGCGTGGGGTTGATCGTGTGGGCGACCCCGCGGCTGGCCCGGCGCTGCGGTGTCGCCGAGGTCAGCGCGCTGTGGCTGGGCGCGGCCAATCCGCTGCTGATCATGCATCTGGTCGCCGGCGTGCACAACGAGGCGCTGATGCTCGGGCTGATGCTCGCGGGCGCCGAGTTCGCGCTACGGGGCATCGATTCTCCGCGGCTGTTGCCGGCCTCCTGGCGGCCCGGCCCCGATTGGGAGCCGCTGGGCATGCTGCTGGCCGGCGCCGTCCTGATCACGCTGTCGTCGCAGGTGAAACTTCCGTCGCTGCTGGCCCTCGGGTTCGTCACGATGGCGCTGGCCTACCGCTGCGGGGGCAACCTGCGGGCGTTGCTGCTGGCCGGCGGCGCGATGACGACGCTGTCGCTGGCGGTGATGGCGGCGGTCGGCTGGGCCAGCGGCCTCGGGTTCGGCTGGATCTACACGCTCGGCACCGCCAACGTCGTCCGCAGCTGGATGTCGCCGCCCACCCTGCTCGCCCTGGGCACCGGGCAGGTGGGGATCCTGCTGGGATTCGGCGATCACACCACCGCGGTGCTGGGGCTCACCCGCGCCATCGGCGTGCTGATCATCACGGTGATGGTGGGCTGGCTGCTGGTGGCCGTCTTCCGCGGCCGGCTGCACCCGATCGGTGGCCTGGGCGTGGCGCTGGGCGTCACCGTGCTGCTGTTTCCCGTCGTACAGCCCTGGTACCTGCTGTGGGCGATCATTCCGCTGGCCGCCTGGGCGACCCGCAGCGGATTCCGGGTGGCGGTCATCGTCATCACCCTCGTCGTCGGCATCTTCGGCCCGACGGCCAACGGGGACCGCTTCGCGCTGTTCCAGATCGTGGACGCCACCTTGGCCAGCACCGTCATCGTCGCGGGGCTCATCGCGCTGACGTACACCCGCTTGCCGTGGCGGCGGCTCCCATCCGAGGGTGCCGAAGCGCCGGAGACGGCCGCCGAAACCGCGCCCGCGCCCGAGAACGCTCAGGCCCCCCTGGGGACCCCTCGTTCCCAGGCGGTGCCCGACGCCTACGCTGATTCCACGTGAGCTCGGACGTTCCTGAAACAGTCGTGCGACTGCGCGGGGTGAGCAAGCACTACGGATCCACCACGGCCGTCGCCGATCTCGACCTCGAGGTGCACGCCGCCGAAGTGCTCGCCCTGCTGGGCCCCAACGGCGCCGGCAAGACCACGACGGTCGAAATGTGCGAGGGCTTCGTGCGCCCGGACGCCGGCACCATCGAGGTGCTCGGGCTGGACCCGATCGCCGACAACGCCCGCCTGCGCACCCGCATCGGGGTGATGTTGCAGGGTGGTGGCGGCTATCCCAGCGCCCGCGCGGGCGAGATGCTCAACCTGGTCGCCTCCTACGCCGCCGACCCGCTGGACCCGGCGTGGCTGCTGGACACCCTGGGCCTCACCGATGCCGCCCGCACCACCTACCGACGGCTGTCCGGCGGGCAGCAGCAGCGGCTCGCGCTCGCGTGCGCGCTGGTCGGCCGCCCCGAACTGGTCTTCCTCGACGAACCCACCGCGGGCATGGATGCGCACGCCCGGCTGCTGGTGTGGGAACTGATCGACGCGCTGCGCCGCGACGGCGTGACGGTGCTGCTCACCACCCACCAACTCAAGGAGGCCGAGGAGCTCGCCGATCGGCTGGTCATCATCGACCACGGGGCGACGGTGGCCGCCGGCACACCGGCGGAGCTGATGCGCACCGGCGCGAAGGACGAGCTGCGGTTCACCGCTCCGCCGCGGCTCGACCTGTCGCTGCTGACAGCCGCCCTGCCGGAGGACTACCGCGCCAGCGAGGTGACGCCGGGCGAGTATCTGGTCGAGGGCCCGGTCGACCCGCAGGTGCTGGCCACCGTGACGGCGTGGTGCGCGCGGATCGACGTGCTGGCGACCGACATGCGCGTCGAGCAGCGCAGCCTCGAGGACGTGTTCCTCGACCTCACCGGCAGGAAGTTGCGGCAGTGACCCAATCGAACGTCTTCCCCGCGGGGACCTTCACCCCCGACCCGCGACCCAGCACGGTGCCGCGGATGCTGGCCGCGCAGTTCGGCCTCGAGCTCAAGCTGCTGCTGCGCAACGG
Source organism: Mycobacterium sp. 852002-30065_SCH5024008 (assembly GCF_001665645.1). NCBI lineage: Bacteria > Bacillati > Actinomycetota > Actinomycetes > Mycobacteriales > Mycobacteriaceae > Mycobacterium > Mycobacterium sp. 852002-30065_SCH5024008. The sequence continues at coordinate 11,847 of NZ_LZSZ01000014.1, forward strand.
CGAGCAGCTGCTGCTGACCATGTTCATCCCGATCACGCTCCTGATCGGGCTAACGCTGCTGCCGTTCGGCTCCTTCGGGCACAACCGCGCCGCCACCTTCGTCCCGGCCATCATGGCCCTCGCGGTCATCTCGACCGCCTTCACCGGGCAGGCCATCGCGGTCGCCTTCGACCGCCGCTACGGCGCGCTCAAGCGGTTGGGGGCGACCCCGCTGCCGGTCTGGGGCATCATCGCCGGCAAGTCGCTGGCCGTGGTCACCGTGGTGTTCCTGCAGGCAATCCTGTTGGGCGCCATCGGGTTTGCGCTGGGCTGGCGGCCCGCCCTGGCCGCGTTGGCGCTGGGTGCGGCGGTCATCGCGCTGGGCACCGCGGGCTTCACCGCCCTCGGGCTGTTGCTGGGCGGGACGCTGCGGGCCGAGATCGTGCTCGCGATCGCCAACCTGCTGTGGTTCGTCTTCGCCGGGCTCGGCGCGCTGACGGTGGAATCTGGGATGATCCCGACCGGCGTCAAGTGGGCGGCCCGGCTCACCCCGTCGGGCGCGCTGACCGAGGCCCTGTCGCGGGCGATGGTCCTGTCGGTGGACTGGTTCGGCATCGTCGTCCTTGCGGTGTGGGGCGCGCTCGCGGCGCTGGCGGCGCTGCGCTGGTTTCGGTTCACCTGACGGGGCGTCGAGATTGGCGCCATGGTCGTGGGGGGCGCCGCCGGAACAGCCGTCACGGCAATCTCGACGACGCGAGGGCTTACTACAGGACGTAGTTTTCGTTGGCCTACCATCGGGCCATGCCCGTGGGACGAACGCTGATGCGGTTGGTGGACCTCCTCCCCAATCCGAGCGTGCGTGTCCAGCGCCTCATCGCCGCGGCCGTCATCATCACCCAGGGCGGCATCGCCGTCACCGGAGCGATCGTCCGGGTCACCGCGTCGGGGCTGGGTTGCCCCACCTGGCCGCAGTGCTTTCCAGGCAGCTTCGTCCCGGTCGCGCACGCCGAGGTGCCACGCGTCCACCAGGCGGTCGAGTTCGGCAATCGCATGATCACCTTCGCGGTGGTCGTCGCCGCGGCGCTGGCCGTGTTGGCCGTGACCCGGGCCCGCCGACGCCGGGAAGTCCTGGTGTACGCGTGGCTCATGCCGGTGTCGACGGTGGTGCAGGCGGTCATCGGCGGCATCACCGTGCGTACCGGGCTGCTGTGGTGGACGGTGGCCATCCACCTGCTCACCTCGATGACCATGGTGTGGCTGTCGGTGCTGCTCTACGTCAAGATCGGCGAGCCCGACGACGGAGTGGTGCACCGGCGCGTGGCCCGGCCGTTGCGCGCCCTGACGGCGCTGATCGGCCTGGACCTGGCCGTGGTGCTGGTCACCGGCACGCTGGTGACGGCCGCCGGGCCGCACGCGGGTGACCGCAGCCCCACCCGCACGGTGCCGCGGCTCGAGGTCGCCGTCGACACACTGGTCCACGCGCACTCCTCGCTGCTGGTCGCCTACCTCGCCCTGCTGGTCGGGCTGGCCTTCGGCCTGCTGGCGGTGCGCGCCGCCCGGCCCATCCTGCGGCGCCTGATCGTGCTGCTCGCCCTGGTGTGCGCACAGGCCGCGGTCGGCACCGCCCAGTACTTCACCGGGGTGCCCGCCGCGCTGGTCGCCCTGCACGTGGCCGGGGCCGCGGCGTGCACCGCGGCGACCGCGGCGCTATGGGCGTCGATGCGAGAACGGGCCGAGCCCGAGCCGCTCGCAGGCTGACTCCACGGCCAGCGCGAACTCGCGCTGGGCGCGCTCGCGGGTGGCGGCGTCCAGGTGCCGCCAGCCCAGCGCCGGCGCGACGAGGTCGAGCCGCACCAGCCGATCCCCGGCGACGTCGGCGCGCGCGTAGAGCAGGTCGCGTGCGGCGATTCCGGCGCGATCCGCGGCCGACGCGAGCGCGGCGTAGCCGAGGTCCCACGCTTCGAACTCCGGCTCGTCCGGCCAGGCGTGCGATTGCTTTCCGCCGAGAAAGATCAACGCCGACTGCGCCACGTGCCGGCCACGCGGCCCGTCAAGGACAGTCGGCACCCCGTCGTTGTCCAGGTCGCGCAGATACCGCTCCTCGAGGTTCCAAGCGACCGCGCCGGGCGGATTGAGCAGGTGGCGCACCCGCCGCGTCCAGGCCAAGAATTCGTCGCGTCGGTCCGGATCGTCCGCGGTCGCACGCAGGATGACCAGGTCAGCGCGCACGGTCTCGGAGTCGTCCCAGGACCGCCAGCGGGCGTGTAGTCCACGAGTTCGCAACGCGGGCACCAGCCCGGTGTCCTCAGGGTCGCCGCCCGTGCACCCGGGAGGACCCGCCAGCACGATGCGGGGATGGAAGATGTCCGGACGGGCGAGTTTCATGCCCGGGCATGATAAGCACATGCACGCAATCGAAGTGAGCGAAACCGGCGGCCCCGAGGTGCTGCGCTACGTCGACGCACCACAGCCCGCGCCCGGGCCCGGCGAGGTGCTGATCAAGGCCGAGGCGATCGGCGTCAACTACATCGACACCTACTTCCGCTCGGGCCAGTACCCGCGCGAGCTGCCGTTCATCCTCGGTTCGGAACTGTGCGGCACCGTCGCCGCTGCGGGTGACAGCGCCGACGGTTTCCGCGTCGGCGACCGGGTGGTCAGCGCGTCGGCGTCGGGCGGTTACGCCGAGTACGCCACCGCCCCAGCGACTTTGACGGCACCCGTGCCGGACGGCGTGAGTTCCGACGTGGCGGCGTCGGTGCTGCTGAAGGGCTTGACCGCGCATTACCTGCTCAAGTCGGTGTATCCGGTGCAGGCCGGCGACACCGTATTGGTGCACGCCGGCGCGGGCGGGGTCGGGCTGATCTTGACGCAGTGGGCCACCAGCCTGGGCATCCGGGTGATTACGACTGTGTCCACACCGGCCAAGGCGGAACTGTCCCGACAGGCCGGCGCCACCGACGTGCTCGATTACCCAGGCGACGACCCCAGCGAGTTCGGCAGGCAGATCCGCGATCTAACCGATGGTGTGGGTGTGGCAGCGGTGTACGACGGGGTTGGGGCCGACACGTTCGATGCCAGCCTGGCCAGCCTCGCCATCCGGGGGACGCTCGCGTTGTTCGGTGCCGCCAGTGGACCGGTACCCCCCGTGGACCCGCAGCGCCTCAACGCCGCCGGCTCGGTGTACCTGACTCGGCCGATGCTTGGCCACTTCACCCGTAGTGAACAGGAATTCGCTTGGCGCGCAGGGGAATTGTTCGACTCAATCGCCACGGGCTCGATCAGCGTCACCGTGAGCCGGCGTTACCCACTGGCCGACGCCGCCCGGGCCCACCGCGACCTGCAAGGGCGTAAGACCGTCGGCTCGGTCGTGCTGGTGCCATAGGTTTTCAGGTGAATCGAACGACGCTGCCCGGCATCAACCGTTCCACTCGTCCGCGGCACTCGACTTCGACCGGTGGGACATCGCGTGGGTCGACGCTGATCTCCGCACCCTTACCGCTGACCCGCACGTGCAGGTGGCTACCTCGGTAATGCAGCGGAAAGCCTAGTGGCCCAAGATATTCTGGCCATTGCGGAGACAGTACGATGCGATTGCCACGGATCTCCAGACCGGTGAAGCACCGCTGCACGAAGTCGACGCTGCCGGCCATCGCGGCCAGGTGAACACCTTCGGAAGTGGTGCCGCCCTGGATGTCGGAGATGTCGGATGCGAGCGCTTTCTGGAAGAACTCCAGCGCGCGATCGCGATTGGCCCGGGCCAGCACCCATGCGTGGACGACCGCACTCAATGTCGACCCGTCTGAGGTGCGGGCCAGGTAGTAGTCCACCATCTCCGGGATCTTGGCGGGGGCCAAGTGGTAGCCGAGCCGGCTTAACAGCTCACGCAGTTCGTCCGATGACAGCAGGTAGAGCAGCATCAGTGCGTCGGCCTGCTTGGACGCTTGGTACCGGTTGACGTCGTCATCCTCGGCTTCAAGAATGCGGTCGAGGCGCTGAATGTTGCCGTAGCGCTGCCGGTAGGAATCCCAATCCAGTTCCGCCAGTTCCTCATATCCTTCGAACTGGCTGATCATGCCATCGTGGAACGGGACGAACATGCGCCGGCTGACGTGGTCCCACTGGGTCAGCTCGTCGTCGGTCAGTTCTAGCTTCTCGCGCAAATCCAACCGGTTGGGCAGCGGCATCAGCTCGAGCGCGTCGATAGCCCGCAGGATCACCCAGGCCGCCATCACGTTCGTATACGCGTTGTTGTTTACCCCCTCATATGGCCGGTCCGGATAGCCTGCGTGGAATTCGTCGGGTCCGACGACCCCGTTGATGCTGTAGCGATCTCGGTCGGAGTCGTAAGTGGCCCTGCTCACCCAGAACCGGGCTATCTCGGCCAGCATCTCGGTCCCGTAGTCGATCAGGTACGCCAGATCGCCCGTGGCTTGGTAGAACTGCCACACGTTGTAGGCGACGGCGATGCCGATGTGGTGCGCACGATGGCTGGGATCGGGCAGCCACCGGCCGGACTTCGGATTCAGGTGTCGCTCCGGACTTTCCTCGCGCCCATCGCTGCCGGACTGCCACGGGTACATCGCGCCACGGTAACCGGCCAGCTTGGCGAGGCGGCGGGCCTCCATCAGGCGGCGATATCGGTAGCGCAGCAGCGATCGGGTGACCGTGGGCACTCTCAGGTTCAATACCTGGAAGATGAATAGCTCGTCCCAGAAAATGTGCCCGCGGTATGCCTCACCATGCAGCCCGCGGGCTGGCACCCCTACATCGAGTTCCTCGCTGTTGTACGACACCGTCTGCATCAGGTGCAGCAGGTGTAGGCGCAGGACGCGCAAGTGCTCGGCGTGGTTGCCGAATTCGAAGGACAGCCGTTCCCACAGATGTGCCCAGGCGGTCTTGTGGGCGTCACATATCTCGGCGTATCGCGGCTGCCGGCCGAGCCTGCGTTCGGCGCCAGTGGCCGGATGGGATGTGGCAACATCACGCCCGGTCACCAAAACGACGATCTTCTCCACGGTCAGCGCCTGACCCTCTCGCAGATCGGTGAAGATCTGATGGCCGATTTCGAATTCTTCGTCGAGTAGTCGGTAGGTTGCGGGCGCCGGCGCGTCGCCATGCCAGATGCTGGTCCGCACGGCCAGCGCGACCGGGATCTTCGATTGGGTGGTCTCGACGGTCATCAGCACCGAGTTTTCCGACAGCACGCGCTTTTCCAGTCCCTGCAGGTGATTGCAGGCCAAGTCTCGATAACGCTCTACCCCCGAGTTGCGGACGTTTCCGTCGATCGTCGACCGGAATTCGACAGTTCCCGACCAGTCCTCGGCCACGATGGTGGTTTCCATCGCGGCCACGTGTACGACGTGCATCGCTACGAACCGCTGCTGTGTCACTGAGGTGGTGCGGCCGGCGTCGTCGCGAAAACGCAGTTGGCGCATCAGCACTGCGCTACGGAGGTCGAGGGTTTGTCGGTAGGACAGCAATTTCACCGCGTCGACGTCGAACCAGTCGCCATCGTTGATGCGAAAGGTAAGCGGAAGCCAGTTGGGCAGATTCACCAGGCTTTCGTGTTCTGCTCGGGTTCCGCCGATCAGGTCGTCAAGCCGGTTGTACACGCCGCCCGCGTACGTTCCCGGGTAATGAATCTGGCCGGCCCTCGATTCCGGCGCGGCCCCGCGGGTGGCGAAGTAACCGTTACCGACCGTGCACAGTGCTTCGCGCAGCTTTTCGTTGGGAGGGTCATAACCCTCGAACGTGAGAGTCCAAGCGCGACTGTGCGTCTCGCGCTGATATGCCAGCCACCTGCCGCCGCGCTGGACGAAGTCACGGACTTCGGTGGGGCTTCTCAGCGTGAAGCTGGCAGCGGTCGGCCGGTCGCCATCTTCGTCGTGCCGGATCAGTATCCCGATTCCGCTGAAGCGAACCGCATCGAACGCATCCTCGTCGGTAATGTCATCACCGATATAGATGGGCAGCACCCGTTCCGTGTCAAAGATGCGATCGCGGATCCAGGTGAGGGCGGTGCCCTTGTCCCAGCCGATGTCCGGCCGCAGCTCGACGACCTTGCGACCGGTCGTCAGCCTCAGCCCAGGCCGAAGACCTCGCCGGCGTACCGCCGCGATCACCTCGGCCACGCGGTCGGGTGCGACATTGCGGTAGTGCACCGCGATTGCGAACCGCTTGTGTTCGACGTGCGCTCCCGGAATCCGGCTCAGTTCGCCGCGAAGGTCGTCCGCAGCGTTCCCGAGCACACGTTCCGCGGCGCCGGCCGCTTCGTATTGGTGGTGGCTGCCGTCGGGTGCCATCAACTCAAAGCCGTGGCTGCCGGCATACCAGATTCCCGGTACCCCGACCCGAGCGCGGATATCCGCCAGATCCCGGCCGGACAGTATCGCGACCGGGCACTGCGTCGCCAGATGCGCGAGCGCCTCGGCTGAGCCCTCGACAAGCTTGGCGGTATCGGGGTCCGGCACGATGTGCGACAACGTGCCGTCGTAATCCAGGCAGATGAATGGCTGTCGGCCGGCGGCAATACCGATGACTTGACCGTAAGAGTCCAGCGCGTTGGGACGCTGTGACATGCGTTTGTGCCCCGTTGTGACGTCGACGTAAGCGAGATCGGGGACGACGACGTCGGCGCCGCAACGCAGGAGCTTGTCGGCTTGGCCGCCCCGGCCGACACCGACGACGAGCGCGAAGCCACCTTCGCGTGCGGCCTCCACCCCGGAATCCGCACCGTCGACGACCACCGACCGCTGCGGGACCACCCCCAACTTGCGGGCGGCCGCCAATAAAACCGTCGGGTCCGGCAGCGGGGGAACTTCGGGTACTCCTGGGGCATGGTCGAACCAGACGGTGAACGCTTTGGCGATCCGAGCCGCCGCCATCGCCTGTCCGGGCTGCGCAGCCAGGGAATAGGCAGCCGTCGCGACGCCGGCCGTCCGCAGCTTCTCTGCTAGCGCAACAGTCGACTCCAACGCGTCGTCATCGGTTCCCGGCCCGATCACGCCGTCGAGACCGAAGATCACCGCATCGTGCGAGCGCGGGTCGATCGTGACTGGCTTCATTGTGGTAATTCCCCTTCCCGAACTCGTTGCGGCGGCATGAGAACCGGCGGAATACCTGGAGATGTGCTCGTTGTCTCATCGTTGCGTGTGGGTGAAACGACGAGAACCCTTTGTGCGCGATCCGAGCCCTTCGGCAGCTGGGATGTGACTAAGGTCCACTGAGAGGTCCACCGAGAGCGGTTGGGTGCAAACCTCAGCGGCCCAAATCAGGTCACATCTGCCCCATCGGCCTCTGCGCGGGAGGAACTTGCCATCGTCCCGCCTCCGAGCGACTGTGCACGCGCGGACGCGCAGTCGCTCTGGGGCGGGCACTCGAGGGCCACCCGCGCCGCCGGAGAGACGGTGTGGCCGATGTGGCTAGGTCGTAGGCGTCAGAACAAATGCGGTAGTGCGATCACCGAGTCGACCGCCAATGCGCAGAACACCACCGCGAGGTAGTTGTTCGATTGCAGGAACAACCGCAGCGGCTTGACGGGCTCGCCGGCGCGAACCCCGGCGTAGAGCTGGTGGGCCATCGCCAAGAACCACACCCCGGCGACCACGGCGACCGCCGCGTAGAGCCAGCCGGTGGCAAGCGCCAGCGCCAGCGTCGCCGCCACCGTCAGCCAGGTGTAGATCAGGATCTGCTTGGTGACCTGACGCTCGGTCGCCACGGCGGGCAGCATCGGGACGCCGGCCGCTTTGTAGTCGTCCTTGTAACGCATCGCCAGCGCCCAGGTGTGCGGCGGCGTCCAGAAGAAGATGATCGCGAACATCACCAGCGCCGGCCAGCCGATGGTGCCGGTGACGGCCGACCAGCCGATCATCACCGGCATGCAGCCGGCGGCGCCGCCCCACACGACGTTCTGCGACGTGCGTCGCTTGAGCAGCAGCGTGTAAACCAGCACGTAGAAGGCGATGGTGGCGCCGGCCAGGTGTGCCGACAGCATGTTCGTCGTCCGCCACAGCCAGAAGAACGATGCCACCGACAGCGCCAACCCGAACACCAGCGCGTGGCTGCGCGGGACCGCGGCCCTGGCCAGCGGCCGGCGCGCCGTGCGCTTCATCACTTTGTCGATGTCGGCGTCGGCCACGCAGTTGAGCGTGTTGGCTCCCCCGGCGGCCAGCATCCCACCGATCAACGTGTTGAGGATCAGCAGCGGGTCCACAGTGCCCCGGTGGGCGAGCAGCATGGCCGGAATGGTGGTGACGAGGAGCAGCTCGATGACCCGCGGCTTGGTCAGTGCCAAATACGCGAGCACCGTGCCAAGCACTCGGCTCGGTACTCGGCTTGGGGCGACGCGCCCGCGAACGCTCACGCAATAACTCCTTGGGGTCGCAGCAGCGCGCAGCATCTACTACACACGATGGTAGACCGCGGGCCGGTAATGGCCTGCCCGCAGGGTCCATTCACCCAGACTTCTCCCAGATTTCCGAACTGAATGTTACGGGTCGACGGCCACCGCGTAATTTTCACACCAGCCGGCTGCGGGTACCCAAAACCTGCACTGCAAGAGCCGGCCCTCCCGCACTAGGGTGGGATTGATCAGCTTGATGACCCCAAGGACTGAGTCTGTGACCACACTCGAAGAGATCTCGACGCTGACCCAACCGCACCTCCCCGACGACTGGTCCGAGCTCGACTCGGCCGCCGTCGACACCATTCGGGTGCTGGCCGCCGACGCGGTCCAAAAGGTTGGCAACGGACATCCCGGAACGGCGATGAGCCTGGCTCCCCTGGCCTACACCCTGTTCCAGCGCACGATGAAACACGATCCCAGCGACACCTACTGGCTGGGTCGGGACCGGTTCGTGTTGTCCTGCGGGCACAGCAGCCTGACGCTGTACATCCAGCTCTACCTGGGTGGGTTCGGCCTGGAGCTGTCCGACATCGAGTCGTTGCGCACCTGGGGATCCAAGACGCCCGGGCACCCGGAGTTCCGGCACACCAAGGGCGTTGAGATCACCACCGGTCCGCTCGGCCAGGGCCTGGCCTCGGCGGTGGGCATGGCGATGGCGTCGCGCTACGAGCGCGGGCTGTTCGACCCCGACGCCGCTCCGGGCACCAGCCCGTTCGATCACTTCATCTTCGTGATCGCCTCCGACGGCGACATCGAGGAGGGCGTGACCTCCGAAGCGTCGTCGCTGGCGGCCGTGCAGCAGCTCGGCAACCTGATCGTGTTCTACGACCACAACCAGATCTCGATCGAGGACGACACCAACATCGCGCTGTGCGAGGACACCGCCGCGCGCTACGAGGCCTACGGATGGCACGTGCAGCGGGTGGAGGGCGGCGAGAACGTCGTCGGCATCGAGGAGGCCATCGCCAACGCCAAGGCTGTCACCGACCGGCCGTCGTTTATCGAGCTGCGCACCATCATCGGCTTCCCGGCGCCGAAGTTGATGAACACCGGCAAGGCGCACGGCGCGGCGCTGGGCGACGAGGAAGTCGCGGCCGTCAAGGAGATTTTGGGCTTCGATCCCGAGAAGAAGTTCGAGGTGCGCGACGAGGTCATCGCCCACACCCGCAAGCTGGTGGACCGGGGCAAGGAAGCGCACGAGAAGTGGCAGGCGGACTTTGACGCCTGGGCGGAGCGTGAACCCGACCGCAAGGCACTGCTGGACCGGTTGACCGCGGAGGAATTGCCCGACGGCTGGGACGCCGACATCCCGCGCTGGGAACCCGGCGACAAGGCGCTGGCGACGCGCGCGGCGTCCGGCAAGGTGCTCAATGCAGTGGGTCCGAAGCTTCCCGAGTTGTGGGGCGGCTCGGCCGACCTGGCGGGCAGCAACAACACCACCATGGACAACGTCAAATCCTTTGGTCCGCCGTCGATTTCGACCAAGGACTACACGGCGGACTGGTACGGGCGCACGCTGCACTTCGGTGTGCGCGAGCACGCGATGGGCGCCATCCTGTCCGGAATCGTGCTGCACGGCCCGACGAGGGCCTACGGCGGCACCTTCCTGCAGTTCTCGGACTACATGCGCCCGGCGGTGCGGCTGGCCGCACTGATGGACATCGACACCATCTACGTATGGACGCACGACTCGATCGGGCTCGGCGAGGACGGACCGACCCACCAGCCGATCGAGCACCTCGCGGCGCTGCGCGCCATCCCCAAGCTGTCGGTGGTGCGTCCGGCCGACGCCAACGAGACGGCGTACGCCTGGCGCACCATCCTGGCCCGCGGCAACGGCAGCGGTCCGGTCGGGCTGATCCTGACCCGCCAGGGCGTGCCGATACTGGAAGGCACCAACGTCGAGGGCGTGGCCAAGGGCGGGTACGTCCTTGGCGATCCCGGCGGCGACGAGCCGGACGTCGTCTTGATCGCCACCGGCTCGGAGGTTCAGCTCGCGGTAGAGGCCCAGAAGCTGTTGGCGGACAAGGACATTGTCGCGCGGGTCGTGTCCATGCCGTGCGTGGAATGGTTCGAATCTCAGCCCGAGGACTACCGCGACGGTGTGCTGCCCCCGTCGGTGTCGGCCCGGGTGGCCGTCGAAGCGGGCGTCGCGCAGCCCTGGCACAAGCTCGTCGGCGACACCGGCAAGATCGTGTCGATCGAGCACTACGGCGAATCCGCCGACTACAAGACTTTGTTCCGTGAATTCGGTTTCACCGCAGAAGCCGTCGCGGCCGCCGCGGAACAGGTAGTGGACAACTGAGAAAGGGTGATTCACATGACTCAGAACCCAAACCTTGCGGCGCTGTCCGCCGCGGGCGTATCCGTTTGGCTGGATGACCTGTCGCGCCAGCGGCTGCAGTCGGGCAATCTGCAGGAGCTGATCGATACCAAAAGCGTTGTCGGAGTGACCACGAACCCGTCGATCTTCCAGAAGGCATTCGCCGAGGGCGACACTTACGACGGTCAGATCGCCGAGCTCGCCGAGCGTGGCGCCGACGTCGATGCCACCATCCGCACTGTCACCACAGACGACGTGCGCAACGCGTGCGACGTGCTGCGGCCGCAGTGGGAAGCGTCCGACGGCGTCGACGGCCGGGTCTCGATCGAGGTCGACCCGCGCCTGGCCGCGGAGACCGACAAGACCACCGCGCAGGCCGTCGAGCTGTGGAAGATCGTCGACCGGCCGAACGCGTACATCAAGATCCCGGCGACCAAGGCCGGCATTCCGGCCATCACCGCCGTGCTGGCGGAAGGGATTTCAGTCAACGTCACGCTCATCTTCTCGGTCGAGCGGCACCGCCAGGTGATGGACGCCTACCTCGCCGGCCTGGAGAAGGCCCGCGAGGCGGGACACGACGTGTCCAAGATCCATTCCGTGGCATCATTTTTCGTGTCTCGGGTGGACACAGAGGTCGACAAGCGGCTGGAGAAGATCGGTTCCGAGGAGGCGCTGGCGTTGCGCGGCCAGGCCGGGGTCGCCAACGCCCGGCTGGCCTATGCCGCCTACCAGGAGGTGTTCGAGGGCGGCGATCGCTACAAGGCGCTCAAGGGCGACGGTGCCCGCGTGCAGCGCCCGCTGTGGGCATCCACCGGGGTCAAGAACCCCGACTACTCCGACACCCTCTACGTCACCGAGCTGGTCGCGCCGAACACGGTGAACACCATGCCGGAGAAGACAATTGACGCCGTGGCCGACCACGGCGAGATCAAGGGTGACACCGTCACCGGCACCGCTTCCGCCGCCCAGGAGGTGTTCGACAAGCTGGCCGGGGTCGGGATCGACTTGACCGACGTGTTCGTGGTGCTCGAGAACGAGGGCGTGGAGAAGTTCGTGGACTCGTGGACCGAGCTGCTGGAGGAGACGCAGAAGCAGCTGGATTCCGCCTCGAAATGAGCCCGGCTCGTACCGCTGCACAATGGCATAACCCGTTACGGGACAAGCGCGACAAGCGGCTGCCGAGGATCGCCGGCCCCTGCGGCGTGGTGATCTTCGGCGTCACCGGCGACCTCGCCCGCAAGAAGGTGATGCCGGCCATCTACGACCTGGCCAACCGCGGGCTGCTGCCGCCGAGCTTCTCCCTGGTGGGCTTCGCCCGTCGGGACTGGGAGACCCAGGATTTCCGCAAGGTGGTCTATCAGGCCGTCAAGGATCACTGCCGGACGCCCTTCCGGGAGGAGAACTGGGAGCGGCTGGCCGAGGGATTCCGTTTCGTGCCAGGTTCTTTCGATGACGACGCGTCGTTCGCCCGGCTGGCCGAAACCCTGGACAAACTCGACGCCGAGCGCGGCACCGGCGGTAACCACGCCTTCTACCTGGCCATCCCGCCGAAGTCCTTCCCGGTGGTGTGCGAACAACTGCACAAGTCCGGATTGGCCCGCCCGCAGGGTGATCGCTGGAGCCGGGTGGTCATCGAGAAGCCGTTCGGGCACGACCTGGAGAGCGCGCAGGCCCTCAACCATGCGGTCAACGCCGTCTTCCCCGAGGAGGCGGTGTTCCGCATCGACCACTATCTGGGCAAGGAGACGGTCCGCAACATCTTGGCGCTGCGGTTCGCCAATCAGTTGTTCGACCCGATCTGGAACGCGCACTACGTCGATCATGTGCAGATCACCATGGCCGAGGACATCGGATTGGGCGGGCGCGCAGGCTATTACGATGGTATCGGTGCTGCCCGCGATGTCATCCAGAACCACCTGATGCAGCTGCTGGCTCTCACCGCGATGGAAGAGCCGGTCAGCTTCAATCCCGCGGCGTTGCAGACCGAGAAGATCAAGGTGCTCTCGGCGACCCAGCTCGCCGAGCCGCTCGACGAGACCACCAGCCGCGGCCAGTACACCGGCGGCTGGCAGGGCGGCGAGAAGGTCGTCGGGCTGCTCGACGAGGAAGGGTTCGCCAAGGACTCCACCACCGAGACGTTCGCCGCCATCACGCTGGAGGTCGACACCCGGCGCTGGGCCGGTGTGCCGTTCTATCTGCGGACCGGAAAACGCCTGGGCCGCAGGGTGACCGAGATCGCGCTCGTCTTCAAACGCGCGCCGCATCTGCCGTTCGACGCCACCATGACCGACGAGCTGGGCGCCAACGCCATGGTCATCCGGGTGCAGCCCGACGAGGGAATCACGCTGCGGTTCGGCTCCAAGGTGCCGGGAACCGCGATGGAGGTCCGCGATGTCAACATGGACTTCTCCTACGGCTCGGCGTTCGCCGAGGAGTCGCCGGAAGCCTACGAACAGCTGATCCTCGACGTGCTGCTGGGCGAGCCGTCCCTGTTTCCGGTCAACGAAGAGGTCGAATTGGCTTGGCAGATATTGGATCCCGTCCTGGATAACTGGGCGGCCGACGGCAAGCCCGAGCCGTACGAGGCGGGCACCTGGGGTCCGGAGTCGGCGTTCGAGATGCTGCGCCGGACCGGCCGGGAATGGCGGCGGCCGTGATTCGCGCCGGCGACGATGCAGAACGAAGTGATGCTGAGGAGCGGCGGCCGTGATTATCGACATGCCGGACACCACCACCACCGCGGTCAACAAGAAGCTCGAGGAACTGCGGGAGAAGGTTGGCGCCGTGACGATGGGCCGGGTACTGACGCTTCTCATCGCGCCCGACAGCGACGCCATCCTCGAACAGTCGCTCGAGGCGGCCAACAACGCCAGCCACGAGCACCCCAGCCGGGTCATCGTCACGATGCGGGGTGACCCGTACGCCGACGAGCCGCGCCTGGACGCGCAGCTGCGCGCGGGCGGAGACACCGGGGCCACCGAGGTGGTGATCCTGAATCTGTCCGGGGCGCTCGCCGGGCACGCCGCCAGCGTCGTCACCCCGTTCCTGCTCCCCGACATCCCGGTGGTGGCGTGGTGGCCCGACGTCGCGCCGGCCGTTCCGGCACAGGATCCGTTGGGCAAGTTGGCGATTCGGCGCATCACCGATGCCACTAACGGAACTGATCCGCTGTCGGCGATCAAGGGCCGACTGCCCGGGTACACGGCCGGCGACACCGACTTGGCCTGGGCCCGCATCACCTACTGGCGGGCGCTGTTGACCTCCGCGGTCGACCTGGCGCCCCACGAACCGATCGAGTCGGCCCTGGTGTCCGGCTTGAAAACCGAGCCGGCGCTTGACATCCTCGCGGGCTGGCTGGCCAGTTGCATCGATGGCCCGGTGCGCCGCGCGGTCGGCGAGCTCAAGGTGGAACTCGTACGCAAGAGCGAGACCATCGTCCTGAGCCGGCCCCAGGAGGGCAGGACGGCGACACTGAGTCGCACCGCCAAGCCGGAGGCTCTGCTTCCCTTGGCCCGCAGGGAAACCGGCGAGTGCCTCGCCGAAGACCTGCGGCGGCTCGATCCCGATGAGATTTACCAGTTAGCGCTAGAGGGCATTGAGAAAGTGCAGTACGTGTGAGCACCATCATCGAAGTTTTCCCGGAAGGTCAGGCGCTGGTCGAGGCCGCGGCCAACCGATTGGCCGATAACATCCGCAACGCCGTGGCGGCCCGGGACCGAGCGCTCGTCGTCCTGACCGGCGGTGGCAACGGCATCGGATTGCTCAAGTCCCTGGCGGGGCACGAGATCGCCTGGCCCAAGGTGCACCTGTTCTGGGGCGACGAGCGCTACGTCCCCGAGGACGACGAAGAGCGCAACGACAAGCAGGCGCGGGAGGCGTTGCTGGACCGGATCGACATTCCGTCCAGCCATGTGCACACGATGCCGGCCAGCGACGGCGAATTCGGCACCGACCTCGCCGCCGCCGCGCTGGCCTACGAACAGCTGCTGGCGGCCAACGCCGAACCCGGCCAGCCCATTCCGAATTTCGACGTGCACCTGTTGGGCATGGGCCCGGAGGGCCATATCAACTCGCTGTTCCCCGACACCCCCGCCGTGCTGGAAACGAGCCGCATGGTGGTCCCGGTGGAGGACTCCCCCAAGCCGCCTCCCCAACGAATCACCCTGACGCTGCCCGCGATCCAGCGTTCGCGCGAGGTCTGGCTGATGGTGTCCGGGGCGTCCAAGGCCGACGCGGTGGCCGCGGCCATCGGCGGCGCCCCGCCGGTCGCGGTGCCGGCCGCCGGGGCGATCGGGCAGGAAACCACGCTGTGGCTGCTCGACGAGGAGGCCGCGGCCAAATTGCCCGCTCGTCCGGGTCAGCCAAGCTAGCCCCCGCCCGGTTTGATCCGGGTGATAATGACCT